>CAYOMB010000017.1:0-14328 GCA_964404955.1 uncultured Dehalococcoidia bacterium | reverse complement strand
GCCACACATTATAGCATTTTAAATTGCATTTATTCTAGTATTAGCTCGCTATAAAGAGTAAATTTTTCCGAGTATTTAATAAACGATAAAAAATGGTTTTTTTGGCTTCAAATATCTATTAGATTTGTATGGATAATTCGTTAAAATAATAGAATGTTTTCAAAAACGTTAAAAGACTCATTAGATATTATCGAAGTTACTTCGAGATATTTAC
Organism: uncultured Dehalococcoidia bacterium; assembly: GCA_964404955.1. Taxonomy (GTDB): domain Bacteria; phylum Chloroflexota; class Dehalococcoidia; order Lucifugimonadales; family UBA6952; genus UBA6952. Next base: position 14,114 of record CAYOMB010000017.1, on the reverse strand, counting down.
CTGATTTGAAATCAGCGGGTAGAACATTTAAATCTAATTGTCCTTTTCATGAAGAAAGAACTCCATCATTTGTAATTTTTCCTGAAACACAAAGTTGGCGGTGCTTTGGTGCATGTGTTGAAGGTGGAGATGTTATCAGCTTTGTTATGAAGATTGAAAAAATTGATTTTCAATCAGCTATTAAATTATTAGCTGATTCAATAGGGATTGAGGTACCCCGATACAATAATAATAATGAAAATATTGAGTTATACAATATTAATGAATCTGCATACAACTTTTTTCATAATTATTTATTGTCCGAGAATGGACTAGCAGCTCGAAATTATATGATCAATAGTCGTGGTGTCGATGAAGACACAATTGCAAAATTCGGGTTGGGTTTAAGTCCTAATGATAATCGTCAATTACCTAGGTATTTAGAAAATTTAGGGTTCACCAATAAGCAAATTTCCGAATCTGGGCTTGTGTTTATTCGTGAAGACGGAATACCAAAAGATATTTTTGCAAACAGGCTAGTATTTCCAATTATAGATGCTGGAAGTAAAGTTTTAGGTTTTGGTGGTCGTACATTGAATGATAATGGACCAAAGTATATAAATTCTTCAAAAACGAAAATTTTTGATAAATCAAGTTCTCTTTATGGAATAAACTTGGCTAAAAATGCAATAGCTAATACAGGAAAAGTTGTTTTAGTTGAAGGATATATGGATGCGTTAACTGCACATCAATATGGTTATGAGAATGTAGTAGCTTGTATGGGAACAGCACTCACCGAATCACAAGTTCGTTATATTTCGGTACTCAGTAAGCAATGTGTACTGGCATTAGATGCTGATGTAGCAGGTAGTGAAGCTACATTTAGAAGTATCGAAAATAGTTGGAAAGCTTTTGAAAGAGTTTTTGTCGGTAAAAAAAATAATATTTCATTATATAAAACAACAAATAAAGTTGATTTGAGAATTGCACAATTTAATACTGGTAAAGATCCGGATGAGATCATTCGTACAGATAAGAATTCTTGGGAAAATCATATTAATAATTCCAAACCACTATTGACTTATTTAATAGAGAATGCCCCACATAGATGGAATATATTATCGAATGAAGGTAAACAATTAGCTACAGAGAATATAGCTCCATTAATTTTAAGTATAGATAATGACTACGATAGAGAAAATTACTACTCATTATTTGCGACTACATTAAATGTAGAAATAAATGTAGTTAAAAGTGCAGTTATTTCAGCAAATAAGAAAAGTAGCACAAATAATGTGAAAAGTTTTAACCGCAGAATAAATTATGATACAATAGAGAAAACTGATAATTCGAATTTACTCGAAGACCACACATTGTCAATGATTATCAAATGGCCCTATTTGTTCCCGTTAGCTGTAAATGTTGATGAATCTTGGTTTAGCATATGGGAAAATAGGCAAGTTTTCGATATTTTATTAAAATATGATGGTTCTCAAGAAATGATAATGGATAATAAAACACAATTATCTGAGGATGTATTACTACGAATAGAAGATTTAAGAAACATAGATTTGCCTAGTATGACTAAGAGTAATAGGGAGAAAGCGGTCAAGCAGTGTGTGCTCAAGCTCCAAGAACGATACTTACGAGGAATGAAAAAAGAAGAAGCAAGTTTATGGTTCAATAACTCGGTGGCAAATGAAACATCTTCGGAAGATTTGAGTCATTTGCAAGAAAAAGCTATTATTGTTAATGATATGCTTTCGGATGTATTTAATAAATCTACTGATAAAAATAGCGATATTTAAAGGATTACAATTATGCCTAGAAAGAAAAAAATAGATACAAGCGATGAAAAAGAAAGTTCCTCTTTAGCTTTGGAAGACGCTCCTGAGGAATTTGATGAATCTATTGAGTCATCAGATATAAATAGTATTGATGCACCTGATGATGCACAATTAGTAGCTTTGGAAGAATCACCTGAAGAAATTGATTTAGAAAAATTAGACTTATCAGACGTTGTTCCAGATAAATTGGTTGAGGAACCAGAACCACAACAACAAACACAATCAGAAGTAGATTCCGAACAAGAAACAGAAAGATCTATTGAACCTAATGATATGATCGATGATCCTGTTAGAATGTATTTACGAGAAATTGGACGAGTTGCATTATTAAAAGCTAAAGATGAACGTGGTTTAGCTCAGATTATGGAAAATGGTAAATACATTGAGGAAATCCATAAATCATATCAGTCTGAATACGGTAGAGATATGCCGGCACCAAATACATTTGTTGAAATGCTTAAGACTTTAAGCCAATTGACTGATATTACTAATATTGTCGAAAAAATCATGGAAAAAGAAGGTCACTATACACTAGAAGAACTAATCCATGACGAAAAGTTACAATTCTTTTTACAAAATAGTTTTGATGAAGAGCAACTTTTGGTCTGGAGTAAAAAATATAAAATTGATGTAGATGATTTGAAACGTAATATTATTTCACTTTCAATCAATACGCGTCTTCTTCCAAAACAAATAGAATATGTTTTAGATATGAATTCTACGTTGCAACAGTTAGCAGCAATAGTCGAAGAGGGGCCATTAGCTGATAATTTATCTCCTTATGAAATGATACTTCAGCAATACTTAGATGAAATGACAGCGGGTTCAGATGCAGCACAGCAACATCTAGCTGAAGCAAACCTGAGGTTAGTTGTTTCTGTAGCTAAAAAGTATATTGGTAGAGGAATGTCTTTACTTGATTTGATACAAGAAGGTAACATCGGTTTAATTCGCGCTGTAGAGAAATTTGACTATAGAAAGGGATATAAATTTTCTACTTATGCAACTTGGTGGATACGACAAGCAATAACTAGGGCAATAGCAGATCAAGCAAGAACAATTAGGATTCCTGTACATATGGTTGAAACAATCAACAAGTTATTACGAACTAGTAGAAAACTAGTTCAAGAATATGGCCGAGAGCCTTCAACAGAAGAAATAGCATGGGACATGGAGGTTAGTGCTGAAAAAGTACGAGAAATAATGAAAATTTCTCAAGAGCCAGTTTCGCTGGAGACCCCCATAGGTGAAGAAGAAGATTCTCATCTTGGAGATTTCATAGAAGATAGGTCAGCCAAAGCCCCTGCAGATGCCGCTACTGAGACGTTACTGCAAGAACAAATAATTCAAATATTAGATAGCTTAACTGACAGAGAAAAGCGTGTTCTTGAGCTCAGATTTGGTTTAGGAGATGGACGAGGCAGAACCTTAGAAGAAGTTGGTAAAGAATTTGGTGTAACTAGAGAAAGAATACGTCAAATTGAAGCAAAGGCATTAAGAAAACTACGCCACCCAGCTAGATCTAAGCCTCTAAGAGATTATTTAGAATAGAGAAAAAATGAATTTACGCGGAGTAATTCCCTTTACAGCTATCGTTTCAGTACTGCACTTTTTTGAAGATGCAGCATTAATCATGCTTGGAAGAATGACCAATGTTAATATATTTATTCTTTTTGCTGGTACAGTTATATTTTCATTCGTTGTGGCTATTGTAGCTAAACATCCATACGTGCATAAACTCTTTCATGAAGAAAATCATAAATAAGGTAACAAAAAAAATATTATTTTAGGAAATTACCTGATTTCATTAATTTACCTAAGTTTTTATTATTTTTACCATACAAAGACTTCATCATCTTTTTTGTTTGATTGAATTGATTAATTAATTGATTTACCTCTATATTATTTAGTCCAGAACCTGTAGCTATTCTTTTTCTACGACTTACATTCAAGATATTAGGGTTTCTTCTTTCAATAGGTGTCATTGAATTAATCATGTATTTCATTTTGTTCATTTTAGATTCATTTTCTGAAAGTTTTGAACCCATCTGGTTTGTATTAACGCCAGGAATCATATTTATAATATTTTCGAGAGACCCCATTTTTTTTATAGACTCCATTTGTTCTAATAGATCATTGAAGTCAAAAGAGTTAGAAGTAATTTTTTTTGTTAGATCTTCCGCTTTTTGATAGTCTATTTGCTCATTAGCTTTTTCAGCAAGTGTTTGTAAATCACCCATACCCAGTATCCTGGAACTGATCCTATCTGGGTGAAATTTATCAAACTCATCGATTTTTTCACCAGTACCTATAAATTTTATTGGTAGTCCAGTTTCTTTTACAATCGATAGTGCACTTCCTCCTTTAGAGTCTCCATCAAGTTTTGTTATGATCAATCCAGTTAATCCAAGTTTTTCATTAAAAGAATTAGCAATTTCAACAGCTGTTTGTCCAATCATTGAATCAACAATTAGAAAACATTCTTCAGGTTTAACTTTATTTTTGATCTTGATTAATTCTTGCATCATTTCTTCATCAAGTTGCGATCGTCCAGCAGTATCAATGACTGTCCATTGATACTGATTACCAGAAGAAAATTTAACAGAATTTTCTGCAATTTTTACGGAATCACTGACATCCTTATCGTAGTAAATATCAAGTTTATTATCATTTGCTAATTTTATTAATTGGTCTATAGCTGCTGGTCTTATTAAATCATTAGCAACTAATAGAGTTTTTTGATTTGATTTATTTAGATAATAAGATAATTTAGCAGCAGTTGTCGTTTTACCAGAACCTTGTATTCCAGCTAATAAAATATTGCCAGTTTTTTTATTTGATTTTTGAAGTTCTGAATTTTCATTTGTTAAGATTTTTGTTAAATGTTGCTTTAAAGATTCTACTAATAGGTTGCCAGGATTTAGACTTTTTGAAAATTCAGGATTTATTGTGTCTGTTTTTATTGAATCAATAAGGGATTTTACAACTTTAAAATTTACATCTGCTTCTAATAATGCCATTCTAATTTGTCGCAAAAAATCATTTATATCATTTTCGTTGAGACGATGTTGATTGATTAGTTTTCTAGTTATTTGTGATAATTTTGCACTTAAATTTTCGAACATAAATTAATACAACCTGTTAATTATTTTTTGTTTTCAATTACTTAATACTAAACTTCTATACAAGATAACCTCAAATGTTAAAATACTATTATATGGTACCAAATAAATTAATAATTGAAAATTTCAAATCATATGGAACATTATCAAATCCATTGGATCTTAATGGAGTTCATATCGTTTGCCTTTCTGGACAAAATGGCCACGGTAAATCTTCTCTTCTTGATGCTATATGTTGGGCTATATGGGGTGATGAGGTGCATCGACCGCAAGATGAATTAGTTAAACATGGGGAAAATGACATGAGAGTAGAGTTAGAATTTTATTCTGATGGATACTTTCAGAAAACAGAAGGAAGAAATTTATACAAAGTTATCAGAAGATTTTCAAGAAGAAAGGGTTCAAGGTCAGGAGCTACATCTTTAGAATTTTATGTTGCAGAGACTATGGAAGTAAATACTGAATTAGATTTTCAAGTATTGACGGGGAATACAATTAGAGATACTCAATCTTCAATATTGAAATTAGTTGGTATGGATTATCGAACCTTTATCAACAGTGCTTTTTTACTCCAAGGTCGATCAGATGAATTTACTAATAGTACTCCTGCTCTTCGACAACGAACTCTAGGTGAAATATTACAACTAGATTATTTTGACAGATTACAAGAATTAGCTAGAGAAAAGATTAGAGAATTAAGATCTAGAAAAGCTACACTAGAGTTACATATTAAAACTTTGGAAGAACAGGTTTCACGCTTTAACGAGGAAGAAATTGAATTAAATGTACTTTCGTCTGATTTAGTCCAAATAGAAAAAAACATATTAGAAATTCAACCTGTACTGGAAAATCGAAAACAAGACTTTTTACTCATTGAAGAAATTGAAACAAAAACATCTAAGTTACTAATGGATAAAAAAACAATAGTAGATGACTTAAATATATTTAACAAGCAACTAATTACTTTGCAAAAAACATTTTCAGATTACCTGAATATTTTAGACAAAAGAGAAGTTATTAATGAAAATTTCCTTGAGATAGATCGAATCAGAAATAAATTACAACAAAATAATAATCTGGTAGGACCTTATAGCAGCTTGACTGAGCGAAAAAAAACTTTAGAAAATGGATTAGTTCGTTTCAATGAAATTCAACGCGAACTTGTAAAACTACAAGAAAATTTAATTTCAACAAAAAAATTATTAGATGAGTTACAAAACAAAAAAGAAGAATTAAATTTATTACAGTTACAAATTCAAGAAAAAAATACTCATAATGATAATTTAAAAAATCAAATGGATGATTTGAAAGAAAAGATATTATTAATAGAGGATAGTGATCAAAACTGTCCTCTATGTGGAACAGAACTATTAAATGATCGTAGAACACATGTGAAGGATGAATTTGAAAAAAATGGAAGAGCATTAGCAGATGCATTTCGGAGTAATAAGCAAACTGTTTTAGATTTCGAAATAAAAAAAGAATCTACTTTAGATTATATTAATCAAAACGATATCAATATAAATAATGAATTTATTAGAATTAATGGCCAAATTACTGCTTACTCACAAGAGAAATCTTCATTAGAAAATTCGAAAGCACAATTAGAAGAAATCGAAAAAGATATTAACGAGTTGGGATTTGATCCTATAGAAAATAAAGTTCTTGAAGAAAAATTAATCAAGCTTTATTTATATGAAGATTTATATAAACAATTAAGTATAGCTGAGAAAGAGAAACCAGAAGTAGAAAAGAACATCGCTGACATAGATAAACTAATTTTTTCAAGAAATATTAATCTGGAGAAGATTGATCATGAAATAAATGATTTTGATGCTAAAAAAAAGTCACGCCCTGAAATTAAATCAGAAGTACAAAAACTACAAAATGAATTTGATAATTTGTTAAATCAAAAAATTGAAAAAAATGCACGAAAATTGTCTATTGAAAGACAATTCGAAGTTTATTCTACACAGAAGAAAGAATTAAAAAAATATGAAAATCAATTGATTGAAATAAATAGTGAATATAGTCGTTACGATGAACTTTCAACATATCTAGGTCGAACAGGAGTACAAGCTTTATTGATTGAAGCATCTATACCTGAAATTGAAAAAGATGCCAATGATTTGTTAGAAAAAATGACAAATGGCGAAATGTTTATCAATTTAGAAACACAAAGACAGACTCAAAAAGGTGATACGGCTGAAACTTTAGAAATTAATGTCTCAGATTCGCGTGGAATGAGAAGTTATGAAACATTTAGCGGGGGAGAGTCTTTTCGAATTAATTTAGCATTGCGTATTGCACTATCAAAACTTTTGGCTAGGAGGGCAGGTTGCCCTTTACCTACTATTTTTATTGACGAAGGTTTTGGAACTCAAGACAATGTAGGTAGAGAAAGAATAATCGAAGTTATAAACCAAATATCATCAGATTTTGAAAGAGTTGTAGTAATTACCCATATTGAAGAAATAAAAGAAGCTTTTCCTGTAAGAATCGAAGTAATAAAGACAGAATCAGGATCTACATTTGAACTAAATTAACAAAGCAGCTATATAGCTGCTTTGTTGTATCTAAAAATCTATAATCTAGATGAATGCATAAGAACAGTTGCTGCTCCTCTTGCCATTTCTCTAGGTGGGCGAGGAATAACAAATTGCATAGAATCTAATGCTTTTAATTGGTATTTCTCTTCAGCTTTTGCTAATGCATTAGTCCAGTCTTCAGTTTCAATTCCTGAAGGAAATGCTAAAAGATAAACAATTGCTCTATCTTTTAATACTCCACTTGCCCATTCGAGAGCTCCTCCAAGTCCACCATCTACTAAGCTTGTAAGATTTTTGTCTGGAGTGACTAAAGCAGGGACAACTGCAACTTGATGAGCTTCTAGGTCGATATCTATTTCAATATCTGGGCTAAATCCACCCTCACCTTGTGCGTTTCCTCTAACCGCTGTTACGTTTGCACTTAGAGAAGATACAGGTCCAGATAAAGCATAATATGCTTCGGCTGGTAACCATCCGTAACCACCTACGTTTCGATCTATAAAAGCACTGAAATAATCAGGTCTATTTCCAAACCAAGAAGTAAGTCTTGATAACAAATATTCGCCTGTTTTTACTGCATTTTCGTTAGACAATATAACCTCCCCAATTAATTTTGTCGGTTGCTAAAGTATTACAAAGTATTACTCTTTTTATGATGATTAGCAAGTGTAAAAATAATAAATTTTAGCTTTATATGTCTCTTAAAGAGTTATTTCTGTTATGTTATTGTCAAAAAGTAATTTTGCCTCAGTTAAATTTTGAATTTCATCTTTATTCCAACCAGGTGCAATTTCTTTGACTATTAATCCTTCAGATTCTACTGAGATTACGCATAAATCTGTTACTATTAAGTTCACGCATTCTGAAACTGTTAATGGATAACTACACCTTCTAACAATTTTAGGGTTATTATTTTTGTCAGTATGTTCCATCGCGATAATTAATCTTTTTGCACCTGTAGCTAAATCCATTGCTCCACCAATATTTCCTATACCTCTTTCGGGTATCATCCAATTAGCAAGATCACCTCGCTCAGATATTTGAAGAGCTCCTAAAACTGATATATCTATGTGACCACCTCGTATCATTCCAAACGCATCAGCAGAGTTGAAAAAAGACATTCCTATTGTTGGTTTTAAAAATTGCCCACCCGCATTAATTAGATCAGGATCTTCTCTACCCAATTCAGCTAAGGAACCATAATTTAAGACACCATTTTCACTATGGTAAATTATATTTTGTTCAGTTCTAGTAAATTGTGAAACTAATGTTGGTATTCCTATTCCTAAATTAACATAAGAATTGTTAGGTATTTCCTTTGCTATTCTCATAGCTATAGTTTCTCGATTAAGTTTTTCTTTCATAATCTCCTAATCTCGACGTACTAGTTTATTAACAAAAATACCTGGCGTATTGATTTGTTCTGGTTGTAATTGATCGGGTTTAACAATTTCTTCTGCCTCTACAATAGTAACATTACTAGCTGTAGCCATTAATGGATTAAAATTTTTCGATGTACCTTTATTTATCAAATTTCCCAGAGTATCTGCTTTATGGGCTCTTATAAAAGAGAAATCTGCTTGTAGCCATTCTTCAAGAAGATATTTGTGTTCATTAAATAGACGGATTTCTTTATTTTCACTTGGAAAACTATTGACCCCTGTGGGGGTATAAAATGCTCTTATACCTGCTCCCCCTGCTCTAATTTTTTCAGCTAGAGTTCCTTGTGGTATAAGTTCTATTTTAATATTCTCTTCTTTATATATGTCTTCAAGAGCATTTTTTAAAGACGGAGAGGGTGAAACTGGGAAAGAAGAAATAATTTTACTAACTTGTTTATTTTTAATTAAGATATCATGATTTATTGGAGGTAGTTGATTTTGTATCAATCCAAAACCAGGTAATCCTCCTGTATTACTTATAATTGTTAGATTCTTTGTTTTGGTTTTGCTTAGGGCTAGTATGAGATTTGTAGGCATGTCACCAGATCCACCAAATCCACCAATCATAATAGATGATCCGTCTTTTATTTCTTTTACTGCCTCTTCTGGTGTTACTATTGGCTTCATAATTTCTAGTTATTATTTTTGACTGTAATCCAGGTTCCCATTACTTGTGCAATTTTTTTATTATCGGCATCATATACAACACATTCCCCTAATGAAAGTAAATTTCCTTTATGAGATATTGTGCCATCTGCAAGCAAATATTTTGATTTTATCGATGCTGGAGCTATATAATTAATTTTCATTTCTACAGTAAATAGTGTAGTATCTTCTGATTTGATCACTCCTAATGCCATTGAAATCGCGGCATCCGCTATAGTTGCAATAATTCCACCTTGTACAAATCCAGCACCTTGCAGATGTCTTTGATATATGTCCATTTTTACGATACATTTTTCTTCATCTTTTTGAAGGATTTCAAAACCAAGTAAATCTGAAAAGTTTTGTGGTTGTGGGTCTTTTTTTTGTTGCATTATTTTACTATCGTATTATTCTATTGATGTAGATTGAAGAACATTATATGCTTCTTTTTTTAATTTAGAAATAAGATATTTACCAGTTATCGATTTTTTTTGTTGGGATATAGACTCTGGTGTTCCCGTAGCAATAACATACCCCCCATTCTCTCCAGCTTTGGGACCTAAATCTATAATCCAGTCAGCATTTTTTATCAAATCAAGGTGATGTTCAATTAAGATCACAGTATTATTTTTATCTACTAATTTTTGTATTACTTCTAGTAAATATTCACAGTCATATAACGATAATCCCGTTGTTGGTTCGTCTAATATGTATAAAGTATGCCCTAAAGATCTTTTGGAGAGTTCTGTAGCTAATTTTACTCTTTGTGCCTCTCCTCCTGATAAAGTTGTTGCTGGTTGTCCTAGTTTTATATATCCTAATCCGACTTCTTTCATTACCGTTAACTTATTAACTATTTTGGGTATATTAGAAAATAAATTAATTGCTTGATCAACAGTTAAATTCAATACATCAGATATCGAATGATCGCTGAAAAGAACTGTTAAGGCTTCAGAATTATATCTTGCTCCCTCACAGATCTCACAAGGTATTGTAACATTTGCAAGAAATTGCATTTCAATTTCAATAGAGCCTTCTCCTGAGCATGCTTCACATCTTCCCCCTTTAACATTAAAAGAGAACCTACCTGGCGCATACCCTCTCATTTTTGCTTCTGGAAGCATGGAAAACAATTCTCTTATAGGAGTAAAAACTCCACAATAAGTTGCAGGATTACTTCTTGGGGTTCGACCTATAGGAGATTGATCGATGTTAATAATTTTTGTTATATTTTCTACTCCTTCAACATAATCACAAGCTCCAGCTTTAGCTCGAGCTTTATTTAGAGTCTGGTTTAATTTCTTATACAAAACTTCATTAATTAAGGTTGATTTACCCGAACCTGAAACCCCAGTTATACAAACTAAATTACCTAGCGGAACCTCAACAGTTATATTTTTGAGGTTATTTTCTCTAGCACCTACAATATTAATAGAATTCCCATTATTTTTTCTGCGTACATATGGTGTGGGTATAACATTTCTACCACTTAAGTATGAACCAGTTAAAGATTCATGGACGCTCTTAATTTTTTTTAATGGACCTTCTGCAATAATATAACCACCATTTTCTCCAGCTCCTGGACCTAGATCAATGATATAATCTGCTGATTCCATAACAGCTTCATCGTGTTCGACTACTAACAATGAATTCCCTAAATCTCTAAGTTTTTTAAGAGTTGTTATTAACATATTCCCATCTGCTGGATGCAAGCCTATAGAGGGTTCATCGCAAACATATAAAACTCCAACTAAACCTGAACCTATTTGTGTAGCGAGGCGAATTCTTTGTGATTCACCACCTGAAAGAGTTGAAGTAGGGCGATCGAGGCTAATATAATCAAGTCCAATATCTATAAGAAATTCTAGTCTGTTTTTAATTTCTCTTATAATTGGTTCTGCTATTGGAAAATTTTTCTTAGGAATTAATGAATCCTGTTCTTTTGTATTAAGTTGAATTTTTGTCCATTCCCAAGTTTGTTTAATAGACATATTCGTTAAGGATATTATATTTTCATGACCTATTTTTACTGATAGAGAAGTAGGTTTTAACCTATTTCCATTACATTCAGGACATTCAACTTTTGACATGAATTTTTCTATTTCTTTTTTGGAATAATCAGAATCAGTGTTTTGATATCTACGTTCAAGATTTGGTATTAGTCCTTCATATTTTCGGTTCCATTGGTATCGCATTCCTCTCTTGGTAACATGGGTTATGTTAATAGTATCGTTATCACCATGAAGGATAATGTCTATCATTTCATCTGAAAGATTGATAAGTGGTTCATTAATATTAAAATTATATTTATCGGCTAATGATGCTAAAATACTACGACCCCATTGGGAAAGACGACCTGATGAAGACCAGGGCAGAATACCGCCTCTACTCATTGATAATGTATAATCTGGAATTACTAAGTCAGGATCAACTTCTAAATGATAGCCAATTCCTGAACATCTATTGCATGCTCCATGAGGTGAATTAAAACTAAATGTTCGTGGTTCAATTTCGGTAAAATTAATACCACAATTCACGCATGCGAAATTCTCTGAAATCGCAGTTTCACGATTATTTTCGACATCTAATATTATTATTGTACCGTCGCCTTGGTTTAATGCTGTTTCTACTGAGTTATATATTCGACTTGCATCAGTAGAATGACCAGAGGTGATTCTATCTACAATTAGTTCAATTGTATGCCATTTTTGTTTGTTTAATTCAATACTTTCAGTTAATTCTTTAACCTCATTATCAATACGTACACGGACAAAACCATCTTTTTTTATTTGTTCAAATATTTGTTTATGTTCTCCCTTTTTGTGGGTAACTTTTGGTGCTAGGATCATAATTCTATGATTTTCATCCATATTTTGTATTGTATCTACAATCTGTGGAATAGTTTGCTTTTCTACTCTTTTGCCACATTTGTAACAATGTGGTTCTCCAACTCTAGCAAATAATAAACGTAAATAGTCGTATATTTCAGTTGTAGTACCAACTGTGGAACGAGGATTTTGTGATGTATTTTTCTGATCAATTGAAATTGATGGACTTAACCCTTCTATATAATCAACATCTGGTTTATCCATTCTACCAAGGAATTGTCGAGCATATGAGGATAAGGATTCAACATATCTTCTTTGTCCTTCAGCATAAATAGTATCGAAAGCAAGAGTAGATTTGCCTGAACCTGATACTCCTGTTACTACAACAAACTTATTTCTTGGTATATTTACGGATACATTTTTTAAATTATGTTGACGAGCGCCTTTAACGATAATATTTTGTGGTTCCATCCTAATTCCTACATTTTTCTTATATTTTATCACTAAATAACGACAAAGTTATTATCATATATTTATTTTTTTAAAATAGGTTTAGGTATTATCAAAATAATAATTGCACTTATAACATATAAAACTACAAAGGTATAAAAGGGAATTTGGTAACTATTTGTAATATCTCTTAACCAACCAGCAAATAAGGGGCCAAAAACTGCAGATACACCTTGTATTGGAGAAACAAATCCCCTTATTGAACCTAAAAAGGCACGACCAAAGTAATCTGCCCAAATGAGTGATTGTACAACAGCCCATGCTCCTCTAGTTAGACCATAAATAACACCAAATAGTAAAACTCCCTTTATTGTACTTGCTTGTATTAGAATTAATAGCCCTAGGGCAGATCCCAGTAGAGAGATTGCTGTTAAGTATTTTATAGCTACTTTTTCAGCCAAAAACCCCCATATTAATTTAGATGGTATGGCAAATATAGCATAAGTAGTAAGGCTAAGAGCGGCGATACCAGGAGATAATCCTTGATCTATCATAAATGGTATCTGGTGTAAAACAACACCTATAACTGCTATAGCAGCGAGATTAGTTGAGAAAACTAGAGCCCATAAGGATGTAGTTTTAAAAGCATCCTTTGGTGTCCAAATTTCTTCAATATCTTCAGGAGTTTTTGTGATACTTTGTTTATCTTCAATTTGCTCACTCTCTCCATCTGGTTTTAAACCGTGGTCTTCTGGAGATCTTCTCATAAATAAGAAACTTGTTGGGGCTATAATTAACCACGGTACTATAGCCATAAATTGCCAAGTTTTTCTCCATCCAACGTATGTTATTAATAATTGTATTAGTGGAGCCATAATTGCTTCACCAACGTTAATTCCTGTTGTAGCAATTCCAGTAGCTCTTCCACGTTTTTTTATAAACCATCTGGCAAGAGTGGTATTTGTAACAATATGGCTAAGACAAGCATGCCCAGAAGCTCCAATAATTGAAAAATAGAGTATGATTTCCCAAAAGCTATCTGCTGTACTCATGAGAAATGTACTAAAACCTGCGATAATTGCACCTACGGTCATGAGGTACCGTGGACCGAATTTATCTACTAATGGCCCTACTATAGGGCCCATAAAGTGTGTAGTTAGGTTTCTTATAACTGGTGGCAGAGATAACATTAAATTAGTGAGAGATAAAGAAGATCGTATGGGAACATAAAATAATCCATATATAGGAACAC
>CAYOMB010000016.1:11208-14341 GCA_964404955.1 uncultured Dehalococcoidia bacterium | reverse complement strand
TATTATTTATTAGATAGCCTGAATCCTGAAAGAATATTAATTGCAGCAGAAGCTTTAGGTATAGGAAGAAGTGCTTTAAATAGAGCAGTGGATTATGCTAAGAATCGTATTATTTTCGATCGTCCAATAGGCAAAAATCAAAGTATACAGCACCCTCTTGCTGAAAACTGGGTCGAATTAGAAGCAGCAGAATTGTTGATTTTAAAAGCAGCATTTCAATATGATAATGGTCAAAATTCTGGGGGACTTGCTAATGCAGCAAAATACTTCGCTGCAGAAGTAGCATTTAAAGCTGCAAATCAAGCAGTTATGACCTTAGGTGGCATGGGATATGCAAAAGATTTTCATGTTGAAAGATTATTACGTGAATCAATGATTCCTCGGTTAGCACCAGTTAGTGCACAAATGGTATTAAATTATATTTCAGAACGTATACTTGGATTACCTAAATCATATTGATTGGATAATTATTGATGGATAATATTACACACGCATTGCAAGGGATTAAAGTTTTAGATTTAACGCGAGTACTCGGTGGACCTTATGCAACTCAAATTCTTGCTGATCATGGGGCAGAAGTTATTAAAGTAGAACCTGAATTTGGTGATGAAGTAAGAGATTGGGGCCCTCCATTTAATAATAGTATTGCGGCTTATTATATTAACCTTAATCGTAATAAAAAATTAATCTCAATTGATTTACGACAAAAACAAGGACAAGATATCATTCTCAAACTATTAGAAGACTCAGATGTCCTAATTGAAAATTTCAAAACTGGAACAATGGAAAATTGGGGATTAGGGTTTGAGGATGTTTTAAGTAAGAAGTTTCCAAAGCTTATACATTGTCGTATATCTGGATTCGGATCTGATGGCCCACTTGGGGGATATCCTGGTTACGACGTTATTATCCAAGCTATGGCAGGGATGATGTCAATTAATGGTATGCCAGATAGTGGTACAGTTCGTATTGGTGCTCCTATTGTTGATATGGGAACTGGACTATACAGCACAATAGGTATACTAATGGCATTACAAGAACGGAATATTTCAGGGCAGGGACAATTTATTGATATGACTCTTTATGATAGTGCAATTGCACTTATGCATCCGTACAACGCTAATTATCTTTTATCTGGTGTACCAGGTACTCCGACTGGAAATGATCATCCAAATATTTCTCCATACGGTAAATTCAAAACAGGTACTAATGAAATAGTAATAATGATTGGTAATAACAATGGATTTGCAAAACTATGTAATGAACTAGGTTTAGAGCAATTATTAAGTGATTCTAAATTTATAAATAATTCAGATAGAGTTCAAAATCGAGATGAATTAAATCAATTGATTGAAAATGCTCTCAAAGATGTAGATGGTGGGGAATTTTCTGAAAAATTATTATCTGCAGGCATTCCAGCTGGACCTGTTAGAAATATACAACAAGCTTTAGACCATCCCCATACTGAGCACCGAAATATGAAGATGGTTGAAGGAACTTATCAAGGGATATCATCTCCGATAAAGTTTAGTCGTTCAAAAAATGCTGGTGTAAAAATAACTCCCTCTACTATAGGTAATAATACAAGAGAAATTTTATTATCTATAGGATATGATAATTCTACGATAGAAGAGATGCTTACTACTGGTGTTGTAAGTGAGAACAAGGAAGACAACAATAATACTCAACAGTAATTTATTGGTTTTCCTCTTTATAATAGGATAGATATCAATTACAATGTATCTTGTTTAAATAACGTGTACTTTTTGGGAGACGGGGAATGGATCCAAATAAAATAGGAATTTATTTCAGTTCTAATGAAAATAAAGTTGTAAGAATAACTTCGCCATATTGGCTTCCTGAAGAGCCTGAATGGGTTATGGTTACAAATGAACCTAATGCCACTTTGTTGTCTGTTCGAGATTTGATTGTGGAAAAAAGTCTTGCTTCGAATGCATCAGATGTTACTTGGGGTAGTTTGCCTCTAAAAGACGAGTAAATTATTCTTTTATTCCGAAGGTAGTATATGGTGTGCCAGGTATCAGGGAAAAATGGGTATGGATTGCCAACCATTCATTTCTGAATCTTTTGAGTATTACTGTTGCTCTGCCAGGTCTGTCAAATGAATTACCTTCAGCATCATAACCAACTGAACTCCAAGGTGTTATACCCCATGCTAATTCATCATTTCCATTTGCAATAAGTTTATCAACTAAGAATTCGAAATCTTCAATATATGGCCATATATTTTGCCATTGTTGTTTTTCTAAATCACTTAAATTAGTAACTAGGTCGACTTTTGTTCCAAAGGAGCAAACCTCACTAGAAACGAGTTTCCTGGCAGATTCAAAATCACGTGAATTACAACATTCTCCAAATTTAAGGAACCACTGTTTTACAATTTCGTTATAATTCATGATGATAGTTAAGTAAGAACTTATTCTATACTAGTAGTTTGGCTTCTATTATTGATATAACCTTGAGAAACACGGTCTATAACAATTGCTAATACCACAATTCCTAAACCTGCAATTACAGCATCACCTTGCTCTAATTGTCCCATGGCTCTAAATACATCGGCTCCAAGGCCTCCAGCACCTACCATGGCTGCAATTGTTACCATAGCAAGTGCCATCATGACAGTTTGGTTGATACCTGCCATTATGGTTGGTATAGCCATTGGTATTTGCACCTTGGTTAGTAATTGCATTCTGTTAGACCCAAAAGCTGTTCCAGCTTCTACAACAGCTATGTCTACTTGCCTTATACCTAAATTCGTTAGACGTATACAAGGTGGGATCGCATATAAAACTGTTGCAAGAATAGCTGCAACATTACCTAAGCCAAAAAACATTATACCCGGTACAAGATATACAAAACTTGGCATTGTTTGCATACCATCAAGTATAGGTTTAATAATTGCATCAAATCGATTGCTACTTGCAGCTAGAATACCTAGAGGGATACCAATCACTATAGATATCAAAACAGCAATCAACATGATTGCGATAGTTATCATTGCACTTTCCCACAAGTTAAAGCTTGCGAGTAAAAGTAACGCTATAGCTGATCCAATACCCACATTTCTTGAAGCTACTTTCCAGCCAGTGTAAAGGATAGTTAAAATTGTAAA
>CAYOMB010000016.1:6041-11108 GCA_964404955.1 uncultured Dehalococcoidia bacterium | reverse complement strand
CTAGCACTTTGCGCGACAAGTTCGAGTATTTTTTGTTGAGGTACTACTCCAACAAGCTTATCTTTACTGTCTACCACAGGAATTGGGTCGCCAGTTTCTAAAACTAATGGAATCATGTCTTCCACACTACTTTCAGGAGTCACTACATAGCGTTTGTCAAACTCTTCAGTTAAAGGTTTAACCATTATGTTACACACAGATGTCACCCTTGTTTTTGGTATGTCAAAAGTAAATTCTTCAACAAATGAATTTGCAGGACTAGTGACAATTTCTTCTGGGGTACCTATTTGTGTTACCTCTCCATCTCTCATTATTGCTATACGATCTCCAACAGTAATTGCTTCATCGAGGTCGTGGGTTATAAACACAATGGTTTTTTGGATAGTTTGTTGTAATTTTTTTAACTCGATTCTCATTTGCCTTCTAATTAATGGGTCTAGACCACTAAAAGGTTCGTCCATGAGAAGGATATCAGGTTCTACAGCAAGGGCTCGGGCAATACCAACTCTTTGTTGCATTCCTCCACTTAATTCTGAAGGGTATGACGATTCCCATCCAGATAGACCAACTAAATCTAAAACCTCTTGTGCTTTAGCGTTTCGGGTATCACTATCTATATTTTGGATTTCTAGTCCATATCCAGCATTTTCTAATACTGTTCTGTGAGGGAAAAGACCAAAGTGTTGAAATACCATAGCAACAGAGTGTCTTCTGAAATTCTCTAGTTCTTGGTTGTTGTATTGTAGGATATCTTTATCATTGATGAGAATAGAGCCTGAGGTAGGATCAATTAATCTGATTAAGGCTCTTACAAGTGTGGATTTACCACTTCCAGACAATCCCATTACTACAAATGTTTCGCCGGGATTAATTGATAGGTTTACGTTTCGGAGAGCGACGACCTGATTGAATTCATCTTGAATTTCAGATCGAGTTTTATTTATGTTGTCGGGTTCAAAAACAATCTCGGGGTCATTTCCAAACACTTTCCATAAATTTACTATCTCGATATTAGACATACAATACTCGTTTCTTTTTAAACGGTAATTGGGTAGCACTATTGGAAGATTTATTAAAAATAAACAAAAAAGGTAAAAAATTCTGGGGTTTTGTTTAATGGGGAATATACTTAAAACTTATCCATAAAATTCAAAAGCATATCTATTAATATATACAAGTCCAATAACTATGCGGTTTAAATGATCGCTAACCAAAATCTCCATTAAGCACAGTCTCAACCTCCTTAATTGGTGATCACTTAAAGATTAGCGAATATTCAATGCTATGTCAAACAAAATCAGGCCTTTTCAAATCTAATATAAATCTTTTTACGTATACAATGCTAATAAAAAAAGAGGGGTTACAAAACCCCTCTTTTTTATCAATTCTTTATTTAACTGTGACGTAACTTATGCAGCTATTGCATCCATGATTCTATCCTTAGCGTCTGCTGTTACCCAGCTGTGCCAAGCATCATTGTTTGTGAGATACCAAATAGCGGTGTCTCTGTATGCATCTTCCATAGTAGCAGCGGCATCTTTTATTTCACCGTAATGACCTTCAGCAGCTAACTGGTTACCTGCATTCCAATCCCACTTTTCTAAGAAAGCACGAAGTTCTTCGTAACCTTCTCCTTCATAATCACTATGTAGTGCGATCAAAACTTCTGCTGTTGGAAAACCACAGCCAAGAGCTGGATCACTATCTGCACACTCTGAAGGATCTGGCTGCTCTAAGACTCTCATATCAAGTGTATTAGCGAGCTTTGTAGGTCCCCAGTAGTAGAATAAAACTGGTTCTTCTTTCAAATAAGCTCCTTCAATAGCAGCATCTAGTGCCCCCATTGTTCCAGGATCACGAAGATCTACATGGTCGGAAAGACCATAAGCTTCGATTTGTCCTTCATTAACTGCTCGACATGCCCATTGTGCCATACAACCATATAGTACAGCTTTTCCTCCACTGTCTGCTTCAGCAAACAATGCTTGGAATTCTGGTTTTTTCAAGTCTTCAACATTCTTTAGTCCAGGATTAGCATCTTGAAGATACCCAGGAACTATAAATGTGCTTTGCCAGTTATCATCCAAACTTTTACCTGTGGAAAATACCTGTCCTTCAGCAGTTGCTTCAGCCCAAGCGTCTTTTTGATTTGGTAACCAGATTTCCATTGAAATATCAATGTCACCTTTTATCAAACCTTGGAATAATGGTACAGTAGCACCTTCTATCATGTCAGTTTCATAGCCATAGCCATTTTCTATCATGTATCTAGCGACTCCTGTTTGTACCAACGCACTATCCCAGTTAAGACCAGCGAATACTAGGGTTTCCCCTTCGCCTTCAAGTCCACTCCCAGTTACATCATCGATCGCGTCACATGAGGTGAGCGCAACAGTTGAAATAATCATTATGATTGTTAATATAAACTTACTTTTTACTTTCATAATGACCTCCTCTCATAGGTTGCCCATTATTCCACATGAATATCAATGAGTCAACTCAATTTTGCATTTTTTGCGCCTATTTTGGGGTCTATTTTGGGCGAATTATTGCGATTCTAAATAGGGATTTTAAGAAAAGCTCAGGATTCGTAAAAATTTAACAATTTGTTAAAATTTTGAACATTTTCCTAAATAATAAAAAAATATTATAATAATAATTCAAGTATGGTTTATTATGAAAAAAAATAAAATTCTGATAGTCGAAGACGAGACAAATATAGCTGACTCAATTAAATTAAATTTAGAAGCTGAAGGCTATAATGTTGAATATACTACTGATGGCCAAATGGGTTTGCATTATGCAAGAACATTAAAGCCTGATTTGATTATATTAGATATTATGCTTCCCAAACTTGATGGATTTGAAGTAAATAAAATCATTCAAAAAGAACTCTCTATACCAGTTATATTTCTAACAGCTAAGTCTGATGAAATCTCAACTGTTTTAGGACTAGAACTTGGTGCTGATGATTATATTTCAAAGCCTTTTTCAATGCGTGAATTGATTTCGAGAGTTAAAGCTGTTTTACGAAGATTCGAAAATACAAAATCTCATTCAATGCCATCACAAATAAATAATAATCCACAAAAAGGAAAATTTATTTATGATGACATCGAAATTGATATTGATGGCCATAGAGTATTAAGAAATGGCAATTTAATTCACTTAAAACCTAAAGAATTTGAAATTTTAGTATATTTATCTTCAAATCAAGGCATGGCAATTTCTAGAGATACATTGCTAGACAAAATCTGGGGAATTGATTACTTTGGGGATAAACGTACTGTTGATGTCCATGTAAGATGGTTGAGAAAAAAAATCGAATTAGATTCACAAAAACCAAAGCATCTTATAACGGTAAGGAATGTTGGTTATCGATTCGATTAACTAGGGTGCTATGAAAACATTTATATTTATAAGATATATTTATACTGTAATGTTCATTACTATAATAAATCTTGTAGTATCCATCATTAGTTTTTTTTACGTATTATTTAATGAAGAACCATTCAGATATTTGGTAATTTTTTCTTTTTGGATTGGTTTATCATTGATTTCACTCATTTCATTATATAAATGGTACAACAATTTCCAATCTAGGGACCTTCTTATGTCACAATTGCCAAATATTGCCGAAGATTTTGGAGAAGGCCATTCTGCAAGAGATATTCAAGAAATATATTTGAGTGCTGAGACGCAGGAATTAGTTGATCTGTTATTACCTGTTCGTTCGTTGGTTAATAATATTATATCCATGATATTTAGCTTCAAATTAGAACAAGACGCCTTAGAAGCTTTATTAGAAGCGATGGCAGATGGAGTATTACTTGTTGATGCAAAAGGCCAAATTCTTAGAATGAATTCTGCTGCTTCTCAATTACTACACATCGATAGCGATCAATTAAAATCTAATCAAAGTTTTATGGGACTTGTTTTTGATCATGAACTTGCAAATTTAGTTCATCTAGCTTTAGAAAATAATAGTATTACTCAAGATGAAATAGAATTACTTCGTCCAAACAAGATCATGGACGCTATAGTAACGCCTATACAAAATTCAACTAATCGAGAAGTTGTTATAACACTACATGATCTAACAGAAATAAGACGAATCAATACAACAAGAAAAGAATTCGTAAACAACGTATCACATGAACTAAAGACTCCTCTTACAGCCGTTAAGGCAATGGTTGAAACAATGGAAAATGGAGTTCTTCCTAAAAGTAGGCAAAAAGAATATTTTACGAAAATTAATGATGAAATTGATCGAATGACCACTATAGTAACTGAACTATTAAAATTATCTGGCATTGAAAGAGATAATTACCAAGAAAGTTTTGATACAGTCGACATTAATAAATTAGTGTCTCAGGTAAGTGATAATTTTAAAGATATTCTCGAAAAGAGATTAATTTTATTGGAATTAGATTTATTCCCTTCTCCTCTAGTAATAAATTGCAATCAGTACCATATCACAGAAGTGATCACCAACTTAATCGATAATGCGACAAAATTCACTGCTGAAAATGGAGTAATTACTTTGGCAACAAAATCTTCAGATGACTTTGTTATTGTTCAATGTAAAGATACTGGTATTGGAATTTCTGAAGAAGACATGCCTCATGTATTTGAACGTTTTTATAAAGTTGATAAATCTCGTTCTGATACAGGAACTGGATTAGGGTTATCTATAGCTAAACATATTTTGCAAAACCATCAAGGTAATATTGTAGTTAATAGTAACGTTAATGATGGCTCTGAGTTTATAATTACTTTACCTCTTGATAAAACAAATATTACCCCATAATAGCGATCTTTATACGTTCATCGAATGTTAATAAATCGTTAAAATAAATATACCAGTACAAACCCTATAGTTATAAATATTCAAAATAAATAAGTTATAGGGGGATACAATTGATAAATATTTTCAAACATACTGGAAAAACCATAAGACTAACGTCTTTTATGGTAATTTCTTCAATGTTACTTTTCTCAGTTGCATGTAGCAACGAAGTAGAAGAAGTTATTGTCGAAAAAGAAGTTATTGTCGAAAAAGAAGTT
>CAYOMB010000016.1:0-5941 GCA_964404955.1 uncultured Dehalococcoidia bacterium | reverse complement strand
AAGAAGTTATTGTCGAAAAAGAAGTTATTGTCGAAAAAGAAGTTGTTAAAGAAGTAGAAGTTGCCAAAAGCATAAAAGGTGTGGTTGAAATTGATGGTTCAAGTACAGTTTATCCAATTACTGAAGCAGTAGCTGAAGAGTATCGTAAGAAAGAAAAGGATGTTCAGGTTAATGTTGCAGTTTCTGGTACTGGAGGAGGATTTAAGAGATTTTGTCCTGGTGAAACTGATATTTCTAATGCTTCTCGACCAATCAAGGACAAAGAAAAAGTACTTTGTGAAGCAAATGGGGTAGAGTATGTTGATGTGACTGTTGCTCTCGACGGTCTTTCGGTACTAGTTAGCCCACAAAATGATTTTGTGGATTGTTTAACAATAGAAGAACTAAACAATATATGGAAACCAGAATCTACAATCAACAACTGGAAAGATGTTAGGGCAGGATTCCCAGACAAGAAATTAGTACTTTATGGTCCAGATACAGATTCAGGAACATTTGATTACTTTACTGACGAGGTAAATGGTGACGAAGGTGTTTCACGATCAGACTATACCGCATCTGCTGACGATAACGTTTTGGTTACAGGTATCTCTGGTTCTGCAGGATCTTTGGGATACTTTGGTTACGCATACTACGCTGAGAATACAGATAAATTAAAAGCACTTGGTATTGACGCTGGTAATGGTTGTGTAGTTCCAAGTAGTGAGACTGTATCAGGCGGTACATATCCATTAGCAAGACCCATTTTCATTTATATCGATCCAGCTAAAATGAATAAAAATATGGCTGTTTCTGATTTTATCGATTTCTATATGGATCATGTAGCTGAACTTTCAGAAGAAGTAGGGTATAGCGCTTTGCCTAGTTATGCTGATCAGATTGCGAAAATCGACGCGGCTAAAATTTAGCCAATTAATTCAAAAATCTAAAAAATCTAAATGATTATTGTGAGTATTGGTTGTAACTTATTGCAACCAATACTCATTTTTAGGATACTAGTAAAAGAGAAACTGAATGGAAAGACTGATATGCTTAACAATCAAGCAGAATTCAAAAACAAGATACACATGGGGCTGTCAAAACGACGAGTAATTACTGGTAAAATTGCAGAAACAGCTTTCTTTTTATGTGCTGTTATTTCAATTATCACTACTGTAGGGATTGTAGTAAGTTTATTATCACAATCTCTATATTTCTTTTTTGAAGTCACTTTATGGGAGTTTTTAACAGGTACGCGATGGGCACCTATACTCAAACCTCAGAGTTATGGAGTTTTGCCATTAGTCACGGGTACGTTATTAGTATCAGCTATAGCGGCTCTTTTTGCTGTTCCAATAGGTTTAGCTACGGCAGTTTTTCTTTCAGAATATGCTCCTGATCGAGTTCGTAAAATCGCAAAACCATTCCTTGAAATACTTGCGGGTATTCCAACAGTTGTATACGGGTATTTTGCTTTAACTTTTGTTACACCTAAATTACAGATTATTTTACCTGACTTAATTATTTTTAATGCTTTAAGTGCAGGTTTAGTTATGGGTTTGATGATTATTCCAATGGTTTCATCACTGAGTGAAGATGCTATGGTTTCAGTATCTCGTTCTTTAAGAGAGGGGGCTTATGCACTAGGTGCAACAC
Organism: uncultured Dehalococcoidia bacterium; assembly: GCA_964404955.1. Lineage (GTDB taxonomy): Bacteria > Chloroflexota > Dehalococcoidia > Lucifugimonadales > UBA6952 > UBA6952. The sequence continues at coordinate 4,306 of CAYOMB010000016.1, read as the reverse complement.
GTAGTGAAGTTGCATGGAAAGTCGTTGTTCCTGCCGCTTTATCTGGTATTGTTGCATCTTTCATCTTAGCAATTTCTCGAGCCATAGGTGAAACAATGCTTGTCACTATTGCAGCAGGAGCTACCCCACGTATGTCTTTAGACCCTTTGCAAAGCATTCAAACAATGACTGCTTTTATCGTACAACTTAGTCTTGGAGAAACCCCTCATGGGTCAATTGAGTATAATACTATTTTTGCTGTCGGATTACTCTTATTTGTCATGACATTATCTATGAATCTGATTGGTCACTTGATTGTTAGAAAGTGGCAACAGGTGGATAAATAATGATTAAAAACATTCTTAAAAAAGAAAACTATAACCAAAATCTTAATAGCCGTTATACTAAGGGTAAATTATATTTCACAGTATTTTTTACTGCCTTGATGATAGCTATTATCGGATTGACTATACTCCTTTTTCAAATAATTTCACAGGGAACAGAAATGTTAAGTTGGACTTTCGTTTCCAGTTATCCATCTCGTTTTCCTGAAAAAGCTGGAATTTTGTCAGCACTAGTTGGATCCATATGGCTTATGGGACTTACTGGAATATTTGCTGTTCCATTTGGTATAGGTACTGCTGTTTATCTTGAAGAGTACGCTCCCAAAAATAAATTCACTCAATTCCTAGAAATTAATATTTCAAATCTGGCAGGAGTGCCATCTATAGTATATGGTTTGTTAGGTCTTGCTGTTTTTGTTGGAGCTATGAATATGGGGCGAACTTTGATAGCTGGAGCCTTAACTATGGCTTTATTAGTTATGCCAATTGTTATTCTTGCATCTCGAGAAGCTATTAAACAGGTACCTAATTCACATAGAGAAGCAGCCTATGCTCTTGGTGCTACTCGTTGGGAAGTAGTAAGGTCAGTTGTTCTTCCATCTGCAATTCCTGGAATCATGACTGGAGCAATATTGTCGATGTCCAGAGCAGTTGGAGAAGCTGCCCCAGTTTTAGCTGTTAGTGCGCTAGTATATTTAACTTTTGTCCCAACAGATCCTTTTGATAGATTTACTGTAATGCCTATACAAATATATAATTGGGTGTCTAGACCACAGGATGGGTTTAGAGACCTTGCTGCCTCAGGAATAATATTGCTCTTGGTTTTACTCTTATCAATGAACTCAATAGCAATTTACATTCGTAGCAAATATCAAAATAAATCGGAGGAATGATGATAACCGATGAATATATATTAAGTTCTGATAACCTGAATGTTTATTATGGTAATTTTCAGGCTCTTGCTAATGTCTCAATTAAAATAAAACCAAACATTGTAACAGCATTAATCGGTCCATCTGGTTGTGGTAAAAGTACCTTTCTTCGATGTTTTAATCGTATGAATGATCTTATACCTATATTCTCATTAGATGGTTCTATCAAATATAAATCTCAGGAGTTGTATGATGATACTACTGACGCTACAAATATTAGATCACAGATAGGAATGGTTTTTCAAAAACCTAATCCATTTCCTAAAAGTATATACAACAATGTTGCTTTTGGTTTGAAAATTAATGGGTATACAGGTAATTATGATGAAGCAATTGAAAACTCATTACGAAGAGCAGCTTTGTGGGAAGAAGTTAAAGACAGGCTCAACCAAACTGCAATTGGTTTATCTGGTGGCCAGCAACAAAGACTTTGTATAGCCCGTGCTCTAGCTGTAAATCCGGAAGTTTTACTTATGGATGAACCTGCTTCTGCATTGGATCCCATAGGGACATTAGCAATTGAAGAATTGATACGTGAGTTAGCAGGAAGCGTCACAATTGTTATTGTAACTCATAATATGCAACAAGCAGCTCGTGTGTCTGATGAAACAGCATTTTTAATGGTAAATGATAATCGCGCTGGATATTTAGTTGAACATGATTCTACAGATAAAATATTCACCAACCCATCCGAAGAACGAACAGAGGCTTATATAACTGGCAGATTTAGTTAAATATAGAGTGCTTGCAAAATAATAAAGTTACTGATAAAGTCCCTTGAAATATAATTACAACAAGGCAGGAGGTACTTATGGAAAATAGAATACGATCAGATTACACTAAATCCCTGCAGGACTTACAAGATGGATTATTGATTTTAGGAAGTATGGTAGAAAAAGCAATCCATAAATCTATGCAATCTCTTAAAGATAGAGACTTACAATTAGCACAAACAGTAATAGCTGAAGATGATCTGATAGATCAAAAACGTTTTGAATTAGAAAATTCCGCAGTTACCTTACTCGCAACTCAATCGCCAATGGCTGCTGATTTACGACTTATTATTTCAGCATTACATATTGCAGTAGAGTTAGAACGAATGGGGGATTATGCAGAAGGTATAGCACGCATAAGCCAAACGATTGGGGAACAACCTACTCTCAAACCATTAATTGATTTACCCAAAATGACAGAATTAGCAACTACGATGCTACATAAAAGTCTGACTGCATATACTAATAGAGATAAAGAATTAGCAATCGATGTTTGCAAATCAGATGATGCAGTAGATTCACTATATAGTGATGTTTATCATGAACTTGTGGGAATTATGATTGAAGACCCGGATACAGTACAAAGGGCAACATATTTACTTTGGGTTTCTCACGATGTCGAACGAATTGCAGATCGTGCTACTAATATAGCCGAAAGAGTAATTTATTTAGTTACTGGTGAACTTTCAGAAATAGATATTTCTACTTATTGAACAAAATAATTACTTATATACTAATTACCACTGGTACAAATCCAAAAAATGTGTATAATTGCTTTAGATAAATGGGAATATTCTAAATTTTACTAAATATTCTCCATGATAATTGTATAAATATGAATAATATTTAAGGAGGCTTTTATGAACTGGGTAGATTTAGTACTAGCAGTCGTAGGTATTTTTGCTCTCTACCAAGGATACAAAATGGGCTTAATAGGAGCTTTATGTAATTTGGTAGGTTTGTTTGTCGGTATCTGGGTAGCTGCTAATTTCAATGATGTAATTATGGGTGCTATTTTAGATCAAGGTAATATTGGTGTTTCACTTGCTACATTACTTTCATACATTATTATCATTGTAGGTGTTTTTATGGGTGCACAAATTGTCCGCAGAATCATCAAAACAGCAATGAGTATTGTATTGTTAGGATGGGTTGATAGTTTAGGTGCAGTTGTTGTAGGTGTTTTGTTTGGTGTTTTAGCTTGTGAGGCTGTTATACTCGGCTTTGCTAGAATGGCAAGTGATGCTACATATGAAGATCCAAATCCTGCTACTATTATTTCTGAAATGACAGGTTTAAGAGGCGCAGTTGGTGGAGGTTTAACAGAATCCTCACTCACACCTTCCTTCATTGAAATTGTTGAGGCTATACCAGCAAGTGCATTCGGAATGGTACCTGGTGACCTCGGTGCAGCTTTAGATGAAGTTGCTGCTGAAATTGAAGCAGTTAATGCTTAATAGGTAATTATAGATTTAATATCTATGACAGAAAATAAAATTCACATAGGGGGTCTTACACTAAAAGTATTGTCAGATGGCATACTTGAATTTGACCCCTGTGTGTTTTTCCCCTCAACTACTGAGGATGACTGGATTCCTCATAAATCACATTTAAACCATAACTCAAATGTTGTTTTTGAATTATCATGCTATTTAATAGAATCTCAATCTCATACCATTCTAATTGATACTGGCATGGGACCAAATCCAAATGTACAAGATCCAAATTTTCCTGAATTAAGTAATGCTTGGGGTATTTTTGATAAATCTTTAGCAAATAATCATATAGATCCCAAAGACGTAGATCATGTAATATTTACTCATGCTCACCGCGATCATATCGGATGGGCAACTATTGGTTCTGGTGACAGTATTACTCCAATGTTTCCCAATGCTACTTACTGGTTGAATGAAAAGGATTGGGATGCTACGTACGATGAAACGATATCTAATAGATTTCCAAATGCTTCAACAAAATTATGGCCTTTAAAAGATTTTGGTCAACTAAAGTTTTTTGATGAAAACACAGTGATTATACCAGAAATAAAACTGATTCCCTCTCCAGGTCATTCTCCAGGCCATTATTGTATTCTTATACAATCTCAAGATATTGGTGTTTTAATTCCTGGCGATTTGTTACACAATATAGCTCAGTTTAAACATTTCGAATGGATTTCAAGAGCGGATATAGAACCTAGTGATACGATAGAATCACGCAAAAGTGTTTTTGAATTAATTGTAAACAAAGAGCTTATAGTCGCTGGTAGTCATTTTGCTAC
>CAYOMB010000015.1:0-14528 GCA_964404955.1 uncultured Dehalococcoidia bacterium | reverse complement strand
CTAAAGGCACTTCCTATAAGTGATGTGTCAATCTTCTGTCCCTGTCCTGTTGCTCTTGCATGAATTAACGCAGCAAGTGCTCCTCCAAAAGTAACAATGGCACAGGTTTCATCGGCAATCGATACAACACCAGTCCTCATTTGTTGACCGGGTATTGAAAAAGCTTCGGTGACACCAGCAAGTGCTTGGCCAACAGAATCTGTTCCTTTCAAATTTGCATCAGGTCCATCAGGTCCATAGGCAGAAACACTTGCATAAACAAGTGCTGGATTTATTTCTTTCAGTTGTTCGTACCCAAATCCGTATCGTTCTGCTGCACCTGGTCTGAAATTCTGACCGAATATTTCGGCTGTTGCTACTAATTCGTGAAGTATCTTTTGTGCCTCAGGTAATTTGAGATTTAAGGTTATACTTTTTACCCCTCGGTTATTAGTCTCAAAGAAAGAACTTATTCCATTGATAATCTCACCAGCTCTACGGGAATTATCACCGACATTAGGAACTTCGATTTTGATAACTTCTGCTCCTAAATCAGCCATAAGCATATAAGGAACGGTTCCTGCCTGTGCAGTAGAACATGTTACAACACGTACCCCTGATAATGCCCCAGATGAAATTGTCATACTTCTTCCTTAATCCACAATTAGAGTGGTTTTATTGTTTGTATAGATTCGGTATTTTTTTCAATATCTTCAATATTCCATAAAAGTGGATTATATTCCCCAGAAAAATATTTTTCTACATTATCCTTGTAATGAGGACTTGATTGATCTCCGGAATTACCAGGAGGAATTATAAATAACGATTTAGAAAAATCACTTAGATCAATTATCTGGCGAAAACTAGGCATTGAAGTTGCTCTGAAATCTGGGCCACTTGTGTGGTTGAAGTTACAGATGGTGTCTCCAGAACCAGGGATTTTAAAAGGGCCAACGTTTAAAAGCGATGCTTCAGGCTCTTTTCTACCATTTCCATGTCTAAATAATATAGTATGAATATTCCCCCAAAACCATTCCGTAGAATCATCCCCTAATTTCTCCGACATAAATTCTCCAACTTCGTCTAAGGATTTTGATAAACAATCATCCCAATTAGTATATGGAAATATATTTGATTCAAAAATGGAATTGTCATCTGAACAAATTAAATATTCTAAAGCTGTCATATGGACTCTTAATGTATCTTCCGCTGGCTTTTCACCCAACATAACATCTCTAATTCTATTCAGAATATTAACTTGAATTCGCCAGCGAAGTATTTCGTAAATAGAACCATAACTCTCGGATGAAAGATTCCCGTCCCATGTAGCTAGGAGATTTTGTGCTTTTTTGCCATTTTCTGTATTAGGCATAATATTTTTAATTCGTTTAGTTAGATTTAGTCCGGGTATACTAAAAGTATCCATTTGTATTTTTGCAAAACTCGAAATGTTATGTTGATTATTGCTCTGTAATAATTCCTTAACTCTTTGTCCTCGATAGGGAGTGCCCGTAGCATTAATATAATACGGAAAATCATAAGAAACGATCAAATTATTTGATGTATTAAGATAATGGTCTTTAGGATTAACGTCTCTAGGCATCTCTTCAAATGGTATTTCTCCAATCCATTCATGTTCGCCCGTCCATCCTGGAACAGGAAACAAATTTGGTACATTATTTTTTCGTATTGGCACTTGACCTGATAACATATATGCAATATTGCCTTGTGTGTCAGCAATTATTCTATTGGTATGGGTAGTCCATTTTCTATGTGCTTCAATTAATTCATCAACAGTTTTGGATGAATGCATAGATTTGAAACTACTAAATGTTTGTTGAGTTTCTTTTCCTGACCAATTCATAGAAATACTATATTTACTTTCTCCAATTGGATCTTGGATAATTGGACCATGGTGAGTTTCAAAAACAGTTTCCTTGATAGGGGTCTTTTCACCTTTAATATATATTAATTCTTCGTGTTTTTGTGCGGGTAGCCATTTATCTTTATAAAGATATTCAGGGGTTTCAGGATTTCTTATTTGCTCAAAATAGATATCCTGTGCATCTACACCAGCAGTGGTTAAACTCCAAGCTGTGTGGCCATTATGACCATAATAAGTGACTCCCGGGACTCCTGGCATCGAAGCTCCGATAAATGAAAAATCAGGACCAGATATATGTTGGACATGCCAGAAACATGGCACAGTCACAGCAAGGTGAGGATCCCCAGCAAGAAGAGGGAAACCAGATTCAGTTATGGATCCATCAACAGCCCAATTATTAGATCCTGTCCCATTAAAAAAACCAATTTCAGAATATGCCTTTTCAAAAAGTGTATTTAAATTTGCCATTGATCTTTCACCTGCAAGATCCCCCATAGGTACCATGACTGGTGCATCAACAGGATAATATGGAAAGATTTTTTTAAAATTATCAATTCCTAAAGCTTCTAACATCTGCATTCGACTTATTTTGGCATGGCCACTCAATGATTGTGAATGTGCTATAAGTTTCCAACGGCCTGTAACATCTAATGGAGACCATTTTTCAGGAACATAGTCTAACAATTCGAACTCGATAGGGAGAGGGAGTTCCAAGTCAAGATAAGCATTAACACCTGCTGTATATGCTTCTATTACGTTCCTACCTTCTTCTTCTAAAGAGTCCCACTCATTTTTAGCAGCCCTCATAGTACCAACGCGTCGAAAAAATTTATCTGGGCCTAATCCACCAGGGCCAATTATTTCTGATAGAGTACCTTTTACAAATCGTCGAGTACGCTCCATTCCCCAAAGTCTATCTTCAGCATGTAAAAACCCTTGAATAAACCACATATCCAATTCACTATTAACTTTTGCATGTGGAACACCATAAATATCCCAATTAATAGTAGCAATCCCATCTAGACCTTTTACAGAGTTATTTCCAGATTTTAAAAACGTTCTTTTTGTTACAGAATCTTTTAATTTATTAAGTGTATTTTCATCCATTATATTTCCTCTACTATTTCTACTGGGGTATTTCTTGCAACAATCATAGTCACCTCAACATTTCCAGTATTTATAGGTTTGTGAGGAGCCATAGAGGGAACATGAAAAAAATCTCCAGGTTCGAAAAATAATTCTTTCTGTAGGTTTTCACCCACTAGAAATTTTCCAGAACCACTAATGATATATATGGCAGATTCACAATTTGTATGAATATGTGGGGTAGCGCTACACCCTGATGGTATAGTAGCAATTGCCAAATGAATACCTTCAGCACCTACAATATTTTTAGATACACCAGCTATTCTAGTCATAGATCCTGAAGAAATTTCAATTTCTCGTTCATCATGTTTGATTATTTTAACTTCACTCATTATTACCTCTTAGCAAATAATTCTTTGTTTAGAAAATAACTCAAGTTTATCATGTTAGTATGAAAAATAAATCATAATAGTTATTCAAATACGTATATGTTTATGTGTAACTAAGATATACTATTCCAAATTTATTCAGGCTTTCAAAATACCTGTAGGAGATAATTATGAAATATGATTATATTGTGGTAGGGGCTGGTTCTGCAGGAGCAATAATAGCTACCAGATTATCAGAAGACGCAGCAAAATCTGTATTATTAATTGAGGCAGGATCTGATTATCCCGAAATGGATAATATGCCTGAAGAGGTTAAATATGGATATAAATCAACGGTGAACATTTGGGATAGCCCACATAATTGGCAATATAAAGCACGGGCAACAGATGAATCAGTTATAGATGTTCCAAGAGGTAAAGTAACAGGAGGGTCTAGTTCTATAAATGGACAAATCTTTCTCCGAGGAATTCCAGAAGATTATGATAATTGGAAATTGTGGGGAAATACAGAATGGGATTTTCAAACATTAGTTCCTTATTTCAACAAAATTGAAACTGACACTACATATCAAAATGATCCTGGTGACTTTCACGGTACAAATGGGCCAATCATATGTCATAGATTCCCAGAAGATCAATGGAAACCAGCATCAAAGGCATTTTACAAAGCATGTCTTGAAGCTGGATACCCACATTGTGAAGATGCAAATGCTCCGGGTACAATTGGTGCAGGCCCTATACCTCTCAATAATCCTGACGGTATTAGATGGTCTACTGCAATAGGTTATCTAGGGCTTTCAAGGCATAGACTTAATTTAACAATTCGTCCTAATGTATACGTTAAAAGAATACTATTTGATAAAAACCAGAATGTCCCTAAAGCAATAGGTTTGGAAGTATCCTCTGATAATGAAGAATTCATTATAGAAGGTAATGAAATTATCTTATGCGAAGGAGCAATCGGAACACCACAAACACTTATGCTATCAGGTATAGGTCCCAAAGAACATTTAAAAGAACATAATATCGAAGTTCTATTAGATTCACCAGGAGTAGGGCAAAACCTAAGAGATCATCCCTTGTTACCAGTTATCTGGAAAACCAAACCTGAAGTGGATCTAGATACTGTAGGGCCTCGAATTCAAGTATTATTACGGTATACAGCAGATGGTTCACCAATACACAACGACATGATTGTATACTTCAATGCTGTTGCAGGTGAATCTTATAAAGCTATTGGAGCGCCAGTAGGAATAAGTGCAGCATTAGGGTTGAATTTAGCATTATCTAGCGGGGAAATTAAATTACAGTCTTCAGATCATCGAGAGCATCCATATCTAGATTATAATCTTCTTGATCACCCTGAAGATATACGTAGATATCGTGATGGAATTCGTATGTTAGTTAGTTTGGAGAATAATTCAGATTTATCTGATTTAATACTAGAAAGATTACGACCTACAGACTTTGATTTAGATAATGATGAGTCTCTTGATCTTTGGATAAGGAAACATGTTCTAACTGGTCATCATGTTTCATGCACTGCTAAAATGGGACCATCGGATGATCCAATGGCTGTTGTAAATCAGTATGGTGAGGTCTATGGAGTTGAAGGATTAAGAATAGGCGATGCTTCTATAATGCCAGATTGTGTTAGAGCAAATATTAATGTGACCGTAATGGTAATAGCAGAAAAGATTGCTGATTTTATAAAAGAGGGAAATTAACTATAATTGACCATTAATATTAATTAAGTTATATTGCCCTTTGTGCTCTTTGTTTGAGCTTTAATCAATAAAGGATATAACTATCAATACACCCTATAATATTAAGAAGGACAAAAAATCAATATATTACGGGTGGTTTATAGTCCTTGCTGTAGCTCTAGCAGGATTTAGTCAAAGCGCAGGAACCTTTCCTGTTTTAGCTGTCATTTTAGATCCAATAACAGAAGAATTTGGTTGGTCCAAAACTACTTTTACATATGCTACTTCTTTTGGAACTATTATTGCAGGTATTGTTGCAATATTCATCGGATCCGCACTTGATAAATATGGTGGTCGATGGATATTAACTACTTCTGTTTTCATATTAGGACTATCATTTGTATTGCTTGCAATTGTTGAAAATTACATGCAATTCTTTGTAATTCTCATAATTAATCGAATAATGACTATGGGTATTATTGCGCTTGCAACGCAAGTCATAGTATCTAAATGGTTTATTGTCAAACGTGCACGGGCAATAGCTTATAGCGGCCTTGGAATAATGTTAGGTAATTCAATAACTCCATTATATGTTGCATTTGTAGCTGATATTTATGACTGGAGAATGGCATTAACAATATCAGGAATTGTTGTTTTCGTAGTATCTCTACTTCCAGTAATGATATTGATTCGTAAAGAACCAGAAGATATGGGTCTATTGCCTGACGGTGAATTAAGTGCAAAAGATATAATATTAGAATCAAAGAAGCCCCAAAAAGAAGAAGTGTCTTTCAATAGAAGACAAGTCTTAAAACAACCAAATTTTTATTTGCTAGTAATTGCATTTTCTCTGCTATTTGTTGTAGGTCCGGGATTGTGCTTTCATCTCATATCTTATCTTGATACACAAGGTATTGATAGAAATCAAGGTGCAATAGTTATGGCTATATGGTCGTTTAGTGGAGCTATAGGTGCTTTCTTCTCTGGATTTATGGCTGAGAAATTTGGTACACGAAAAACAATTGTAGGTACTTTTCTTGTTAATTCGCTGACAATTTTTCTTATTTTATTTATTAATAATTTTTATATAGCAATTATCTGGGGAATAGCCCAAGGAATCCTAAGTGCAGGTTTGTTTAATACTTTATATCAATTAATATTTGCCGAATATTATGGACGTAATTCATTAGGATCTATAAGAGGAATGGTTTGGCCTGTGCAAATGACTACGAATGCTTCTGGACCACTTTTTGGTTCAATAATATTTGATCAAACACAAAGCTACTATTATATGTGGGTTGTATTTGGATTCCTAATGTTGATTTCTGCAATAGTAACTTATTTTGCTAAACCACCAAATGTTCAATAATTTAAACTTTTTGAAAAAGTTTTTATGTTTTCATCATGTTCTTCATAATGCAGATAAGTTTCATTTTTTATCATACCTACAGTAAATGCATCATCACTGAATAGTTCATCAGGTAAATCCTCTAGATAACTGAGCAATTTTGAATGATTAAGTCTAAGGAAATCGTATAAATCCTTTGAAACAGCATTCGCAAACTCATTTACTTGATTTTGATTAAATTCAACGATTTCTTGATCTGATAAGTCTATCCATCTGGGCATTTCTTTTTTCTCATGGTAGTCTTTGAGATTAGTTAAAAGTTCATTATCCCACGCAAATATATGTATTACTGACTCTAGTAAAGACCAAGTACCGACAGCGCCAGGTATTTTTTCATGTTTAGAAGAAAATGAAGAAATAGTATTAAGTAAATTATCCCATGATGAATTTATTTTATTAATTGTTTTTAATTTACTCATTAGTATTATTTCCCTTGGAAGTTTGGTTTTCGTTTTTCTCGAAACGCTAGACGGCCTTCTACATTATCTTCTGTATTATGAACAATAGCGCCAAGGTTTTCTTCATAGTCACATTGAGTGATTAAATCAACATTTAAAGAGTGATATACAGCTTTTTTTGTTAATTCTAAAGTAATTGAGGGACCTTCAGCAAGGCGATTAGCTAATGCCATTGTTTCATCCATTAATGAATTATGTGGAACGACTTTATCAACTAATCCAACTTGTGCAGACTCTTCTGCTCCAACGTCGTCACTAAGCCATAACATTAATAATGCTTTAGAAACACCTACAACTCTAGGTAAAAACCAAGTGGCTCCATTGTCTGGCAATATAGCTCTTCTCAGAAAAGCAGTAACAAATCTTGCTTGGTCAGAAGCTATACGAATATCTGCAGCTAATGCCAAAGAAACGCCGCCGCCAGCTGCAACACCATTAACAGCGGCAATAATTGGTTTGTTAATAGAACGGAATCTGCTTATCCATTCAAATCGGGTTTCTTCGATTTGTTTCCTTGTTTCTGTTTGTTTATAACTACCAGAATTTCCTAAATCAGCTCCAGAACAGAAACCTCTTCCCTCGCCTGTAATAACCATAACTTTAGCGTTATCATCTTCTTCAAATTCTGTTAATACACGCTTCAATCCATGTCTTATAGGGGTCGAGAGTGCGTTTAATCTATCGGGATTATCTAGAGTTACTAATAATACGCCATTTTGCAGGGTCACTCTCATATCTTCATAATCTTGATAAGAAAAATTAGTTTGTTTTGTCGACATCATAATACTCCTTGTAGTATTAAAATTTAAGGAAGAAATACTTTTGTGGGATATTTCGTTAAACAATATATGACTAATCTTTATTCGTCTAGACGAATAAAGATCGAATGGTTAGAATTCTGTCTTAACTAAGGAGATAAATTATGACAATAGAATTTAATAGCATACATACAAAAGATGATTTAGAACACATAGGAATCCTGTCGAAGGTAGACTCTCCAAAAGATCCTGAAGAATGTTTTTTATTGATACATGGATCAAGTGGAAATTTCTACGGAGCTATGAATCTTGCTTTAATCGAAAGGTTTGGAGAAGCAGGTTACGATGTGGCTAGCTTTAACACTCGTGGTCATGACTTAATATCAAGGTATGGTGAAAAATTTTATGGTAATGCCTTCGATATTTTATCTGAATGCAATTATGATATAGATGCAGCAATAAACTTTTTGACGGAACGAGGATATAAAAAAATACACTTGTATGGCCATAGTATGGGTGCAGTAAAAGTTGTATATTATGGTGCTAAACATCCTAATCCTACCATCATATCAATTATATCTTCATCACCTGTTAGACTTTCGTATGATTATTTTATTAATCATCCTGATGCAGTAGAAGAGTTCACGAGATGTGTAAATTTAGCTAATAAACATCTGGAAAATAATGAACCAGATACATTAATCGATGTCCAGTTTCCAATGCCACACACGTTTGGGGCAAAAGCTTATTTAGATAAACATGGTAGTGAAAAATACAATATGACTCATTATGCGCAAGATATTAAAATACCGACGTTGTTAATTGCAGGCACTTTAGAAACTCATCCCAGATTAGAAAATTGTGCTACCGACACTCACGAAATAATGAAATCCTCACACAATAAAAATTCAGTTGTAATAGTAGAAGGAGCTGATCACGGGTGGACTGATATGCATGATGAACATGCAAAAGAAATATTAAATTGGATAGCAAGTCTTTAGAAAGGGTATCATGGATAATTTATTTAAAAATGTTCGTTCAGAAGTAACTTACGAAGTAGAGGTTGAAAAAGATATCAAGGTTAAAATGAGAGATGAAATCAATTTATCTACTGATATATATTATCCAACTATTAATGGGAAAGTTGATAAAACTCCAAGGCCTGTACTTCTTCACCGGACACCATATGATAAAGGTTCTGATAGATTTGCTGAAGAGGCTGAATATTTCACCAAAAGAGGATATATAGTTGTAATTCAAGATAATCGTGGAAGATATAATTCTGAAGGGGAGTTTCATAAATATACACAGGATGCTAATGATGGATATGATTTAACTGAATGGATAGTAGATCAGGAATGGTGTAATGGTAAAATAGGTACTTACGGAACTTCCTATGGAGCTCATACTCAAGCAGCTATGGCCTCAATGAATGCTAAGGGACTGCAAGCGATGATTATAGATTGTGGTGGTTTTTCTAACGCATATATGAGTTCTGCTCGTCATAATGGGGCATTTGAATTAAGACAATTGGGATGGGCTATTTCACAAGCAAAATTAAGTAAAGAGGCTATAGAAAATCCTGTTGTGGCCAAATACCTAGATGAAGTTAATCAAGAAGATTGGCTTTTGCGTTTACCATGGAAAAAAGGTCACTCTCCTCTAAAGTGGACTCCTGCATATGAAGACTATATTTTGGAGGAGTGGAGTAGAGGTGAATATGATGATTATTGGAAACAACCAGGTTTAGCAGGAGAGCTATTTTACGACGAGTGGTCTGATATACCCCAAATACATACTGGAGGATGGTATGACTCATATACTCGAACTACTTTCGAAAACTATGTAGGGCTATCAAAAAAGAAAAAAGCTCCAGTACGTGTTTTAATGGGGCCGTGGACACATGGACAAAGATCTGTTTCTTATGCAGGTGAAGTAGATTTTGGGCCAAATGCAAGTATAAATTCGTTAGCTGAAAACTGGGACGATTATAGACTATTGTGGTTTGATGCATGGATGAAGGATTTCGATAATGGCTTTCAAGAACAGAATTCTCTTCTTTTGTTTATAATGGGTGGTGGAAACGGTTTAAAAAATGAACAAGAAAGAATGCAACATGGAGGACAATGGAGATTTGAAAATGAATGGCCATTAGCCAGAACTAATTTCACTCCGTATTATTTCCATAAAGATGGAAGTTTAAATATAAATAAACCAGAAGCTAATCAGGATGCTTCAACCTTCAAGTTTGATCCAGACAACCCAATTCCTACCATTGGTGGAGGGTTATCAGGTGGAATAATCGCTCAAGCAGGTGCATTTCATCAAATTGAAAGTCCTGTTTTTTTTGGTTCGCAAGCTCCTTTTCTTCCACTTGAATCAAGGTCTGACATATTAGTATTTGAAACTGAAGTACTGGCTGAAGATATAGAAGTTACTGGACCAGTTCAAGTTCATTTAGAAATTTCTTCTTCAGCTAAAGATACTGATTTTACTGCAAAACTCATAGATGTCTGCCCCCCAAATGAAGATTATCCCGATGGGTTTCATATGAATCTTACAGACAGTATCATGAGAGCTCGTTATAGAAATTCTTGGGAAAAAGAAGAGTTAATGACACCTGGTGAAATTTACTCCTTAAATTTTGAGTTATATCCTACAGGTAACCTATTTAAATCAGGCCATAAAATACGAGTTGATATTTCCAGCTCTAATTTTCCGAGGTTCGACATTAACCCAAATACTGGTGGACCTTTAGGAGTTGACCAATCTAAAATCATCGCTTTGAATACTATACATCAATCGAAAGAGCATGCTTCATACATAATGTTACCAATTATTCCTGAATAGGTTTACCTAGATTCAAAACAGAATTACCATAATCTATATATGATAGATCATCTACTCTAATTCTGTAGTGCACATACGCAAGTGATGTAATTATAGGTACTAATGGTTGTAAAATAAATGATAATAATTCATTAAATACAATTCCTATCGATCCGGCAACTATATAAGTAGAACTAATAAATTGAATTCCTGTTATTCCAATTAACGGAATCCAAAATTTAAATAAATCAAGCCAAGATCTTGATAAGAGTTTGATACTTCTCAATAATGCGGAACCAGGTCCTGCATTTTCGAAATATATAGCATGGGGATAAACGATAGTAGCTATAATCCATATCAGCAATAGCGGAAGGCCGATTAAAACAAGACTTAAAAATCCAAAAAATAACAATACTAGATAAAATATTACTACATTTAGTATTAAAGAATATCCACGAGTTAAAGCAAAATAATATGCACTAATAGTGTTAGCGCTGTAACTATTAAATCTACTGCTAGTATCATATGAAATTATAATTCTTCCTATAGTTATTATCATAGCAGCTAAAGCTAATGGATCTAAAAACATTTGAAGTATTAATAAAAAATATACAGTGAATGGAATATCAGAAAAGTTTACAGGATCGACTTCAGAAGATTGTAAAAAATACGCAATTAATGATGCTGTCTCTTCAATATAAAACATACTTAGAATGAAAGCGGGGATAAAAGGTATTAACGAAATAAGTAGTAATTGAGGATATTTATTTTTATAAATATGAAAAGCTTTAATTGATATTGCACCTATAGAATTATAAGTAATAAAGGATCCTAGATATCCATCTTTTTTTATGTTTTGTTCTGGTTCTTGATAAGGGTTAATAAACATTAGAGTAGAAATTTCACAATTAATTCATACCCTGGCCAAAGGATTAAAGGTACTACTAAAAAGCCAGCTAATGTAAGAAAAAAGGTATTATATAAAGAGTCATAATTTAGTACAAATTTAATTGCAACCATCATGGTCATAAACCACCATATAGTTGCAATTAACAACATTGTGTTTAAATCAAAAAATGGTAAAAGCCCTAAAAGAATCACCAGATTTGGTGTTTGTGCAAATCCGGTAGCACGAACTAATTCCCCAAAAGAAGCATGTTTAGAAGATGTGGATAATAGATTAATCCCAATAAAGTAACAACCAAATGTCCACAGTATCCAAACTGTCATTTGTGCAATTACACCAATTAGGAAAATCCAAAGATCATTAATACTATTATATGATTCAATAACATTTTCAGGATTATAACCTGTGACAGTTATACCCCTGATCAATGCAATCAAAAAAGGAATAAATAATGCTTGTACCAATGCTGAGGAATAAATCTCAGCTTCAGCATATACCCGTGAACGTAATAATAACGTATCAATAATACGCTTAACAAAAGGCGATTTTTTTATAATTGAAGTTAAATTATTATAATCTAGCATTATTTAATACCATTATTTAAAATGTGGAATTATCTCTGTACGAAATAATTCAATTTGTTCAAGAACTTCGCTGTGAGGTAATCCTGCCCACTGCATACGAAAAAACATATGTGTTATTCCAAGGGTTTCTTCATATCTCTGTATTTCTTCAACTATTTCTCCTGGATTACCTAACATAAATCTATCTTTAGCTAATTGTTCAAAAGGTATTTTAAAAGTTTCATTGTTAGGCAAAACATCGTCTTGACCCCATGAAGCATATGCAGCGTATTTAGGTTCTAAAAATGGTTGAGCTTTAGAATATGCCATAGAACTATTTTGATGAACATATAACTCTTTTAACATTGGTAAATCAGGAACAAATCCATTCGTTTCCATTGCAAGATCTTTATACATTTCAATCTGAGGTGAAAGACTTGCAGTAGTAGCATGAGGATTTATTAACCAAGGATAACCATTCCTCGCGGCTCTTTTTACTGCTACATCAAGATTAGCTGCCATCCAAATTGGTGGATGGGGTTTAGAAATAGGATGGGTTGCAACCTTGGAGTAAGGTACGGTATAAAATTGACCATTAAATTCAATTTCATCTTGGGTCCACAATTGTTTTATTAAATCTAATGATTCGAGTAATCTAGGTATTCTTTCTTTCGTTTTTACATTGAAAGAAATAAATTCTTCGTCCCTGTAACCTATACCAACGCCCATAATAAATTTACCATTTGTCATTGCGTCTAATGATGCTGTAGCTTCTGCTGTTTCTACAGGATTTAACAAGGGAAGTAATAGTACACCTGCGACTACCTCCATATCCCCAGATTCTTGAGCTAATCTTGCTAAATAAGGCAGGGTAGATACCATTTGGAAAGGATAGGATAGAAAATGTTGTCCTGTGCCGATAAAGTCAAAACCTGCTTCTCTTGCAAACTTTACTTGTTCAACACCCTCATTTATTCTTTGGGTCATATTGTCAGCACTATCCCATTGATTTAATACCCAAAAACCAAATTTCATAAAAATCCTCATTTATCAAATATTTGAATACAGTATAAATTATATCATGTATAATCGCTATAAAATATTTCAATGAAATTTAACATGACGCAAAAAAATAATAACGATCTAGTACTTGGTGTAGACATTGGTGGCACTAAAATACGAGTAGGCCTAGTTGATATTAATGGTGATGTTGGATGGAGTATTACAAAACCAAATCACAATTTTGATATAGTTTCTGACTGGGTTGAATATTTTGTTAAAACCATACTTAATGAGATTCCCAATGAATATAAAAATTCATATACACGAATAGGTCTTGGTGCAGCAGGGTGGATAGATCATAAGTCAAATGTAATCATTCATTCACCAAATACGAACTGGGTAAACGTTGACCTAAAATCATTATTAGAGAAAAAGATAAATTTACCTATAAGTATCACAAATGATTGTACTGCTGCAGTTATCGGAGAGCATACGTATGGTGCAATCAAGGATTCCAATAATGCACTTGGAATATTTATAGGTACTGGTATAGGTGGAGGAATAATATTAAAAAATAATTTATATCAAGGTTCTCAAGGATTTGCAGGAGAAATTGGCCATACAATTATTGTGGAAAACGGAAATCTTTGTGAATGTGGAAGGAAAGGTTGTTTAGAAGCATATGCTGGTGGAAAAGCTATCGGGAAAAAGGCTAAATTAATGGCTTCTAATAATAATAATTCTATATTCCATTCACTTTCAAAAAACACTAATAACCAAATTACAGCAGAAACTGTAAGTATCGCATTTTATGAAAAGAATAGTGAAGCAATAGAGATTATCCAAGATATTTCAAATAAATTAGCGATATCAATAATTAATTTTTCTAATATATTCGACCCTGATGCAGTAGTTATTGGTGGTGGAGTAGTTGATGGAATCCCAGAAATTGTTAATTACATTGATAATTATTTTCAACATTTATCGATCACTGAAAATAAACATAACAAAATTAGACAAGGTAAGTTAAACAAAAATATGGTTTTAGTTGGAGCATCTGTTGTTGCTAGGAATAATATTTAAGAATGTTTAGTTGTTAATCATTTTAGAATAAATTTGTATTATAGAAACACCCATAATTATAAAAGTCATACCTAAAATAGCGGGAACATCAGGAAATTGTCGATATACAAAGGCACTAATTAAAACTACAAAGCAAAGGCCTGTACCTGTCCATATAGCATATGCAACCCCAACAGGTAGAGTTTTTATTGTCAATGATACTAGGTATATACTCACAATATAACACAAGATTACAATTAAACTTGGTATGATTTTTGAAAAACCCTCTGTCGCTTTGAGTGTAACAGTTCCTGCAACCTCAAAAACAATAGCTATTGCTAGATATAAATATGCCATAATTATTCAGACGCTTCTATATCGAGTAACTTTTTCAGACGTCTTGAATGTCGTTCTTCACCAGAAAATTTTGCATTGATAAATGAAATGATTATTTCTTTTATAAGCTCTATCCCTATAATTCGTGAACCAATACATA
>CAYOMB010000014.1:4148-14576 GCA_964404955.1 uncultured Dehalococcoidia bacterium | reverse complement strand
ATTTGTCTTTCGGGTATAGGAATAATCTTAAATGATGCTTCTGTAATGATTCCTAAAGTACCAAGAGCACCAATATGTAATCTGGTAAGATCAAATCCTGTAACATTTTTTACAACCGTACCGCCACTTTTAGTTACTTGCCCAAATGGAGTCGCTGTCTTCATCCCTATGACATAATCTCGAATATATCCATAACAAGCATTTAAAGAACCAGGTAAATTACACGCTAATATTCCACCAACACTTTGATGATTGATTAGAGGAGAATCAAATGGTAACCATTGCTGTTTTTCCTTTAACTTTAAATTTAATTCTCCAAAACTAGTATTACTGCTACATGTAACAGTAAGATCTTCAGAATTATGTTGAATATATTTAGGCATCTCACTCAAATCTATAGCTATATCATATCCATTTGGAATTGAACCAATATTCATCATGTTTCCAAATCCGAAAGGAATAACCTTCCAACTATTTTCAGAAGCAATTCTTAAAAGATCAGCAAGAGATTCTGGAGTTTTTGGCGATATCGTTTTTGAAGGTGTAAGACCATCAACCTTATATTTATCTAAATCATAATCAATTGATACCATGAATACGTTCCTACGATCTAAAGGTGTTATAACTACCCATGTCAAAACATTTTGGGCCACCTGGGAATACTTTACCTGGATTGAGACGACCATTAGGTGCAAACGTACTTTTCAGACGTAACATTTGGTCTAAATCTGAATTAGAGAAAATTTTATACATAAACTCTTTTTTTTCAAATCCTACACCATGTTCACCTGTTAGTGTCCCTCCAACATCTACACATGCTTGTAAAATCTCTCCACCCGCTCCTAAAACTTTTTCAGCCATACCAGAATCTTGTTCATTAAATAAAATACATGGGTGCAAATTACCGTCTCCAGCATGAAAAACGTTTGCAATTGGTAGATCGATTTTTTCACTTATTCTAGAAATAGTTTGCAAAGTTTCTGGCAACTTTGTTCTAGGTACCACGCCATCAACTAGAAAGTAGTTGGGAGCTAACGAACCTAGCGCACCTAAAGCTCCTTTACGACCGCGCCATAATGCATTTCGTTCTTCCAAACTTGCAGCCACACTAATATCTTGGCATTCTAAACTATTACAAATATCCATAATTTGTTTTGATTGTTCACTTACCTCTTCATTGCCCCCATCTAATTCAATTAACAAAACAGCTCCTGCTGTATCTGGATAACCGCACTTAACTACATTTTCAACAGCTTCTATTGTCAATTTATCCATCATTTCTATAGCACTTGGAATTAGTCCAGAAGATATAACGCTACTGACTGCAAAACTCGCTTGTTCAATAGTCGCAAAAGATGCTAAATGGGTCTTTACTGATTGAGGTATTGGGAGTAAATTCACAATAATCTTTGTAGCAATTCCCATCATCCCTTCTGAGCCAACAAACCCTCCAAGTAAATCATATCCAGGAACATTACGAAATTTACCGCCTAACCAAATTATTTCTCCATTTTCTGTAACAATCTCACATGCCATAACATGATTTGTAGTTACTCCGTATTTTAAACAATGAGGACCACCTGAATTTTCAGCTATATTTCCTCCGATAGTACAAGAGATCTGGCTAGATGGATCTGGTGCATAAAATAGGCCCATTGAAGAAACATATTTTGATAAATCTAAATTAACTACCCCTGGTTCAACTAGAGCTAATCTATTTTCGATATCAACAGACAGTATAGAATTCATTCTTGTGAGAACTAATTCTATTCCACCATACATAGGAACGGCTCCGCCAGACAACCCCGTACCAGCACCTCGAGGAATTATATACTGATCATATTTATTAGCTGTTTTAACAATTAAGCTGATATCTTCAGAAGATTTAGGGAAAACTACAACATCAGGTAAAGCTTTATCAGTTGACCCATCATATTGAAAAACTAGTAATTCATCTGCATGATGCATGACATACTGTTCACCAACTATTTTTTTCAATTCTTTAATAAGACTGGGATTAACCATACAAATATAACCAAATCAATTATCAAATATTTAATAATGTTACGTTTCTTGAGATTTTACCATATAATACCTAGAAATTATCACATCATATAACTAAGGATATCATGAACTTTGTAGATTCAATTTATCAAGAAACAAAAAATATACAAACCGCAATTATGACACATCCTTTTACAAAGGGCATAGGAGACGGAACTTTAGATAAAGATAGTTTTAAGTTTTTTATTGAACAAGATTATTTATTTTTAATTGAATACAGTAAAATTCTTGCCCTAGCAACAGCAAAGTCTCCTGATTACGAAACAATGAGTAGTTTTAGCAAATTACTCGAAGAAACTCTTAATAATGAAATCACTCTTCATATAGGATATTGTGAAAAGTTAGATATAACATTAACAGATTTACAAAATACACAACCTGCTCCTGCGATGGAGTCTTATACTAATTTCTTAGTAAAAATTGCCTATGAAGGAGAATTTGCAGAAATAATAGCAGCCCTTTTACCCTGCATGTTAACGTATGCTGAAATAGGATTGGAATTAAAACTAAATAATATAGAAAATAACGACCCTTTATACAATGAATGGATAGAAATGTATTCTGATCCTGAGTTCGTCGATTTGGCACATTGGCTTAGAGACCTAGTTAATACTATAGCGTCCCAATCTAGTGATTCTCTAATTAAAAAGATGAAAAAAGCTTATATAGATAGCTGTAGGTTTGAATTAGATTTCTGGACAATGTCTTTAAACAAAACCACTTGGTTAGTGTAATCTAAGACCAAAGTCCAAAATTATCACTACCAGTAATAGAAGCTACTGCCTTACCTGTTCTATCTTTTCCAGCACTACAATGAATTAATATAGGCTTTTCAAGTTCAGAATAGGCCTTTAAAACTAATTCTACTTCCGATTCGTTTAATGGCGGCTTTTTGTAATCTTCAACGTTCATATGATGTACTGTTAAACCATTTTCTTTATAGAAATTGAAAAGACCATCACCAATATTATCTATTCCATTATATTTGTTTACTTGGTTTTGATCCATAATACATATAACACTCTTAATACCTAAAGATAAAACTGTTTTCATCCAATCATTCATAACTAAAGAAGAAGGTTTGTCTTTAGGATAACCAGGTCGTTGTGAACGAGCTAATTCCCCCTCTAAAACCCATTCAGGTTTATATAACTCAGGTACTGATGGTCGATTATACATATTCTACTCTTTCATTTTTATAGGCAAACAAATAAATATTCTAAATAAAAACATCGCTCAAATCAAACTTTGTTTTATTATTCTTTAAAAATCTTTGCTTAAAACCACATTTCCAATAATAAATAGAGGGTGATACGATGAATAAAATAAAAAAATCCAGACCTGACATTTTTATATTTAAATCGTTTTATATTTTGTAAAAGATAAATAGGAAAGTTTTAGTTACTAAGTTCTAGGTTTACTATGGGAAGAAATTATACCGAAAATGATATAACAACCCTGTTTGAGGAAAACTACGAAAAAATAGTTAATTATATTTCTGCAAGAATTTCAAATTTTAGCGAGGCAGAAGAATTAGCTGCAGAAGTATTCCTAAAAGCTCTTGAACATATAGATGGGTTTAAAGACAAAGGGATTCCTATTGAAGCCTGGATATATAAAATTGCACATAATATTACGGTTGATTACTACAAAAAGAAAAAATACCCAACAATTACTATAGAAGAAGTGATTAATATGGAAAGCAATCACAATACAGAAAAAAAAGTTTTACAAAATCTTGATAAAGAAGAAATCAAACAAGCTTTATCAAAACTATCACCATTACAACAACAGGTAATACAACTACGACTCATTAGTGGATTACGTTCAAAAGAGGTGGCAGTAATTATGGAAAAATCTGATGGAGCAATAAGAGAATTACAGCGAAGTGGTTTAAAAGCTCTTCGTACAATTTTACTGACTAATAACATATTAATAGCAGAAGACTTGGGGCGTTGAAATGGAAAATTACAACAAAATCCTAGATGAATGTATAGATCTAATTTTACATCAAGATTATAGCTTAAATGATTGCCTGGATAAATATCCTGAAGTACGTGTGGAATTGTCTCAAGATTTGCAACTTGCAACAAGTGTGACTAGCAAGTTAAAAATTGCCCTAAATGAAGAAACAAAATCTAAAGCTAAAAACCTATTAATTGAAAAATTTAATAATCAAAAAATTCAGGAGCCAGCAAAAATCAGATTAGGTCCAGATAAATTTATCAAAGGTATTTCATCTATAATGACCCGATGGAGTTCTATTGCTGCAGCAATTCTCTTATTTACAACTGTGGGTACTACTTCATTAGTATCTGCATCCTCAAATAGTAATCCCGATGAAAATTTGTACCCAGTTAAAAGAACATATGAAAATATGCGCTTAAGATTTACTTTCGATCAAGAAAGAAAAAATGAACTCAGATTAGGTTATTCGACTAAAAGAATTGAAGAAATGACGATTATGGCTAACAAAGGTGTTTTTGAGCAAATAGAAATATTACAGGAAGATCTAGAAAAAAATATAGAAATAATATCAAACAATGATACAGAACGGGTTAAAGAAAAAATATTTCAAGAATTAAAAGAAGGATATATAACAAAAGAAGAAGCAGGAAAATTATTAGAACAAGAAAAAATTAATTTAAAAAGCACCGAAAATATATCCAATCAAACAGATATCACTTATCCAAGAAAAGAAAGGATAATGAAACTTAAACACTATATAGAGACAAAGGAATTAAAAATAAAAGACCTCTGTAAAAAAATGGAGAAGTTTGAGACTACGGAATACCAAGACAAGATGAGTAAACTTGAAAAAAACAATCCCGAGAGATGGGAGAAATTAAAAATCAGGCAGGAGACAATATTAATAAATTGCAAAAAACATATTGAGAAACATACATTGTATAAAGAAAGACTCAATAACTTAATGTCTGAAAAGGTGACCAAAAAATACTTGTCGCCATAATATCAACTATTGACCGTGTTCTACTACTATGCTAACGTTCGGCTTTATATACTTATCCTATAGAAAGAGGGAATAAATGGCAGAGGTCTATCTTTATGACACCACATTGAGAGATGGAGCACAGCAAGAAGGTATTTCTCTTTCTTTAGATGATAAGCTAAAGATTACAAAAAAACTTGATGAAGCAGGTATTTCCTATATCGAAGGGGGATGGCCAGGTTCTAATCCAAAGGATGAAGAATATTTTAAAAAGGTTAAAAATCTTCGATTAAATAACTCCATTGTTACTTCTTTTGGATCTACAAGAAAAATAAATACTCCAGCTCATAATGACACAAATCTTCTTTCTTTAGTTGAATCTAAGACCAAAGTTGCAACTATTGTTGGAAAAACTTGGGACCTACATGTCACAGATATTCTAAACACTGATCTACAAGAAGGATTAAGTATGATTTCTGATTCTGTTGCATTTCTCAAATCCAAAGGTCAAAGAGTATTTTTAGATGCTGAGCATTTTTTTGACGGATTTAAGTCTAATAAAGATTTTACATTACAATGTCTAAAAAAAGCATCTGAATCTGGAGTTGAGTGTATAGTACTTTGTGATACTAATGGTGGTTCAATGCCATCAGAAATTCAACAAATTATCCAAGAAGTAAAAAACAATATTGATACAGAATTAGGAATTCACACACACAATGATTGTGAACTGGCTGTAGCGAACAGTTTAATTGCAGTCGATTCAGGTGTTACTCAGGTTCAAGGAACTCTTAATGGATATGGAGAACGATGTGGAAATGCTAATATTCTTAGTATAGCTGCAAATCTTTCTTTAAAAATGAACGTAGAAGTTTTAAATCAAACACAATTGAGTCGTCTCACAGACTTACATAAGTTTGCAAGCGAAATTATTAATATTCCCCCAAATAACTTTCAACCATATGTCGGAGCTAATGCTTTCAACCATAAAGGGGGACTACATGCATCTGCAGTAATGAAACTCGCTGACAGTTACCAACACATCAAACCCGAACTAGTCGGCAATACTACCGGAATGACAGTATCCGAACTCTCAGGAAGAGGAAATATTACATTCAAATTAAAAGAACTAGGATTCCCATCTAACAAAATATCTGCAAGTGTTGCAGATTTATCAAAAGAGATTAAAATCCGTGAAAGTAAAGGACATCAATATGAAGGTGCTGAAGCATCTTTTGAATTACTTGCATATAGAAATATAAATGAATTTACACCAATGTTCGAATTAATTGACTATAGAGTGATTGTAGAAAGCAAAAGTTCTTTAACTGAAGATACGTTAACTGAAGCTACTGTTAAATTAAGAATTGGATCTGAAATCAGGCATACTGCATCTGTAGGGAATGGACCTGTTAATGCTATTGATCTTGCTTTAAGAAAAGCATTATTACAAGACTACCCTGCCCTAGATAGCGTTCGGCTTACTGATTATAAAGTTAGAGTTATTGATCAGGGATCAGGAACAGAAGCCTTTGTTCGTGTATTAATTGACTCAACGGATGGTAATCGGTCTTGGCAAACTATGGGAGCATCAACTAATATTATTGAAGCAAGTTGGATCGCTGTTGTAGATAGCCTTGAATATTGGAATCTACTTTTCAATAAATAAAAAATTTTAAGCTATAATTTTTATTTTCCATATATCAAAGGAGTGTAATGAGTACCTCAATTCAAAAAGATAAGCCTTATCGAGTAATTGGAACAACACCTATAAGACATGATGGTTATGAAAAAGTTACAGGCAAGGCAAAATACGGCGCTGACATAGACTTACCAGGAATGCTGTACGGTAAAATATTACGAAGTCCTCACGCTCATGCAAAAATTATATCAATCAATACAAAAAAAGCTGAGGCTATACCTGGAGTTAAAGCAATAGCCACCGCAAATGATTTTCCATTACTTACAAATTTGGGAATTGATTTTTCTCAAGTTCAAAGAAATCCACGAATGATTGCAGAAAATACTTTAGCTAAAAATAAAGTTCTTTACATTGGGCATGCTATTGCTGCTGTTGCAGCAACTAACCCTGCAATAGCAGAAGAAGCTCTTAAATCTATTGAAATAGAGTATGAAGTTTTGCCAGCTGTTGTAGGCTTAAAAGAAGCTATGGCAGAAGATGCACCTCTTCTTCACGATAACCTCACTACTGTTTTTCGTGAAGATCGATTCTCAGCAGGTCAAGATACTGGTAAAAAAAGTAATATTGCAGGACACATTCAATTCCAAAGAGGAGATTTAGAAAAAGGTTTTAAAGAAGCTGACCTTATAATCGAAAGAGAATTTAATACTGAAACAGTACATCAAGGATATATAGAACCTTTTGCATCGACAGCCGATTGGAATAATGAAGGTAGGTTAACTATTTGGACATGCACTCAAGGAAGTTTCAATGTTCGTTCGATTACAGCAAATATTCTTGATATTCCTGAATCTACAGTTAAAGTTATTCCAACTGAAATTGGAGGGGGCTTTGGTGGCAAAGGAGTGGGATATTTAGAACCAGTCGTTGCCATATTGTCAAAAAAATCAGGACTCCCAGTAAAAATAATTATGAGCCGAAAAGAAGTTTTTGAAGGAACAGGACCAACATCTGCTACATACAGTAAATGTAAAATTGGGGTTACTTCAAAAGGAATTATAACCGCTGGATATCATTATATGGCTTATGAAGCTGGGGCTTTTCCAGGCTCACCAGTAGGTGGTGGGGCAATGACAAGTTTTGGTCCATATAAAATCGAGAATTTTTTAGTTGACGGATACGATGTTGTTTGCAACAAACAAAAAGTCCAAGCATATAGAGCCCCTGGACAGCCTACAGCAGCTTTCGCTGTTGAATGCATAATTGATGAAATAGCAGAGAAATTAAAAATAGACCCTATAGACCTACGATTATTAAATGTCGCTCGTAAAGGTGACAGAATGCCAAGTGGTCCCGTATTACCTGAAGTAGGTACAGAAGAAATTGAAAAAGCTATGAAAAATCATCCTCATTACAAATCTCCATTAGAAGGACCAAATAGAGGTAGGGGCGTTGCAGTAGGTTTTCGTTCTCAGGCAGGTGGAACTGGTTCTTCAGCCACCCTCAACGTAAATTCAAATGGTACCGTTAACCTAATAACAGGCTCAATTGATCTATCAGGCACACGATTAAGCCTTGCAATGCAAGCTGCTGAAATATTGGGAATTAACGCAGAAGACATAAATCCTTCTGTAGTTGATACCGACTCAGTAGGTTGGACAGGTGGAACCGGAGGAAGCAGAATCACTTTTGACACGGGATTAGCAGTAATAAGTGCAGCTCAAGAGATAATTAAACAAATGAGCCAAAGAGCAGCTATTTTATGGGAAGCTAAACCAGAAGATATCAAGTTTGAAAATGGCATATTTTCCTTTGGAAATGATTCATATACTTTTAGAGAGCTATCAGGGAAATTAATGGCCACAGGCGGCCCAATAACATGTTCTGCCTCAGATACACAAGGAGGCTTAGGCCCGATTGTTGCCGGTAATATTATTGACGTTGAAGTTGATCCAGAAACTGGTAAAGTAGATATTATTAGATGCACAGCATTTATCGATGCTGGTACAGCAATGCAACCAGCATATGTAGATGGGCAAGTTCAAGGTGCTACCGTACAAGGAATTGGATGGGCTTTAAATGAAGAGTTTTTCTACACTTCTGATGGAACAATTGCTAATGCAACTTTGCTCGACTACCGAATGCCTACAACTCTCGACCTACCAATGATTGATAGTGTTATTGTTGAGGTACCAAATCCACGGCATCCTTTTGGAGTAAGAGGAGTTGGTGAAGCCCCAATCATCCCACCACTAGCAGCTATAGCAAATGCTATTTCTAATGCAACGAACGTAAGAATGACTAATCTCCCATTAACACCAGCTTCGATATTAAAAACGCTTAATAAAATATAAAACAAACTCAATTCATGTCATTTATCACAGATATTATTACTAATGTGCCAGAACTTTCCACATTAGAATTTTTTCTTCTCTGTTTAGCAAGTTTTTTTACCTCAACCATCACAGCTGCTTTTGGTTTGGGTGGAGGTGCAATGTTAATAATTATAATGGTTTCATTTATGAATCCATTAGTAATTATACCTATACATGCTGTCATTCAAATGAGCTCTAACATATCAAGAGCACTAATGTTATGGCGACACATAACATTTAGTTACATGATTCCCTTTATTATAGGAACAATTATTGGTGTAACGATTGGAGGCCAAATAATTGTTGATTTACCTAAATATTTGCTTCAATCATTTATTGGAATATTTATTCTTTATTCTCTTTATGGCCCAATAGCAAATAATGTTAAAGCCAGTAACCTAAAATTCGCTGGTCTTGGTGCATTTTCATCATTTGTAACAATGTTTGTTGGCGGAACGGGTCCGATAATTGCACCATTTATTCGATCTATAACAAATGAACGAAGATCAACAGTTGCAACACATGCTGCATTTATGACATGGAAACATGGTGTCAAAATTATAACTTTTGGGTTGTTAGGATTTTCCTTTTCCAATTATGTACCTTTAATAATAGGCATGATACTTTTTGGAATAATTGGAACATGGTCAGGTAAAACTATTCTTGTATGGATGCCAGAAAAAGTCTTTGCAAAAGCATTCAATATTGTGCTTACTGTTTTGGCATTAAGACTATTGTTTGAAGGTTTACGACAAATAATCTAGCATTTCAGAACTTTAGCTAGACTTAATACGAAATAATGTCAGCAAAATAAACTTTTATTGCCTTGCTAGTTTGTTATTTATTTGTTAGCATCTCACCGTTTGAATAGAAATAATATTTCTTGAGGTTACTATGGCTATAGAAAAACAAAACGAACAACGTTTAGATGATTTACATAAAAGAAGAGCTAGAGGCAAACGTGGTGGTGGAAGAAATAAAATTGCAAGCCAACACGAAAAAGGTAAGCTTACAGCTCGTGAAAGAATAGACTTTTTCCTTGATCCTGACACTTTTGAAGAACTTGACCCATTCGTAACCCATTGGTCTGGAGATACTGGTCCTGAAGGTAGAAAATATGATGGCGACTCAGTAGTTACTGGTTTTGGGAAAGTTGGCGGTAGATTAACATATATATACGCTCAAGACTTTACAGTATTTGGAGGATCTTTATCCGAAGCTTCCGCAGAAAAAATTTGTAAAGTAATGGATTTATCCATCAAAAATGGTGCACCAATTATAGGGTTAACTGATTCTGGAGGAGCAAGAATACAAGAAGGGGTCGTTAGTCTCGCTGGTTATGGTGATATTTTTCTACGAAACACTATGGCATCGGGAGTTGTTCCTCAAATTTCTGT
>CAYOMB010000014.1:0-4048 GCA_964404955.1 uncultured Dehalococcoidia bacterium | reverse complement strand
ACAAGAAAAGCTTATGGTGGCGCATATTTAGTTATGGGAAGTAAGCACTTAAGAGCAGATATTAATTATGCATGGCCTACTGCTGAAATAGCTGTTATGGGCCCTGAAGGAGCTGTTAATATTTTACAAAGAGCTGCATTATCTAAAAGTGAAAATCCTGACGATTTACGATCCCAACTTGTTCAAGAATATCGTACTAAATGGGCTAATCCATATTTAGCTGCTGGACGAGGATATATTGATGATATTATTGATCCTATTGAGACTCGCCCCAAAATCATAAAAGCACTTGAAATGTTGCAAAATAAACGCGACTCGACTCCGCCTAAAAAGCATGGTAATATTCCTCTGTGATACAGCCTATGTTACGGATTTGATTACTCCCATACAATAGAGCAGATAACTAATAATTAGACTACCTTTTTTGTTTTTGTCTAATTAACTAACATGAATATATACAAGTGAGGAATTGGATGAGAAAAAAAGTTACTATAGTTGGTGCAGGCCAAGTTGGTGCAACAACTGCTCAAAGAATTTTTGAAAAACAATATGCAGATATTGTAATCATTGACATCGTCGATGGGCTACCCCAAGGTAAAGCACTTGATATGCTTGAATCAGGACCTGTAGTTGGTAGTGACGCGCAAGTAATCGGTACAAATGATTACAAAGACACTGAAAATTCAGATATTGTTGTAATCACCTCAGGAGTTGCTAGAAAACCAGGAATGAGCCGAGATGATTTACTTTTTACAAATATGAAAATTATGGATTCTGTCACTTCTGAAGTTGTGAAATATTCTCCAGATACTATTATTATTGTAGTTACCAATCCCTTAGATGCTATGGCTCAAAGGGTATATCAATCAAGTGGTCTACCTCG
The DNA here is from genome assembly GCA_964404955.1 of uncultured Dehalococcoidia bacterium. GTDB lineage: Bacteria > Chloroflexota > Dehalococcoidia > Lucifugimonadales > UBA6952 > UBA6952. Next base: position 3,165 of record CAYOMB010000014.1, on the reverse strand, counting down.
TGAAAAAGTTATTGGTCAATCTGGTGTACTTGATACGGCTAGATTTAGAACCTTTCTTGCTCAAGAATTAAATGTTTCGATAAGAGATATTCAAGCATATGTACTTGGAGGCCATGGAGATACCATGGTTCCTGTTCTTGGATATACTACAGTAGGTGGTGTTCCTGTAAGTGAACTGATTTCAAAAAAACGATTAGACGAAATTATTAAACGAACCCAAGATGGAGGGGCAGAAATAGTTTCTCTTCTCAAAACTGGTTCAGCATATTATGCCCCTTCTGCAGGTGTTGCAGAAATGGTTGATTCGATTATTTTGGATCAGCACAGAATATTGCCATGTGCAGCATATCTAACTGGTGAATACGGAATAAATGACTTATATGTTGGAGTCCCAGTAAAAATTGGTTCTTCAGGTATAGAAGATATAATTCAAATTGACCTTTCAAACGAAGAACAAACCATGTTAAACGCTTCTGCAGATGCAGTTCAAGAACTTATTGACGTAATGAGTAAGCAATAGGAAGTTGATAAAATGTATAAAAGAAATCCACAAAGCAAAAAAGAACAAATATCTGAAGAATTAGCTAGTAGGTATATGCCGGCAGGTAATCTCGGTAATATGTCTAGTAAATTTGAGCAAGGATTTATTGTAAGCCACGGTAAGGGGTCAAAAATATATGACTTAAGTGGAAACGAATACATCGATTATCTTATAGGCTCAGGCCCAATGATACTTGGTCATGCTAACCAAGCTGTTGTTGAAGCCGTTCAAACACAAATGGAAAAAGGCTCAACTTTCTTCCTCAATAATGAATCTATAATTGAATTGGCTGAAGAAATATGTTCTGCAGTACCATGCGCAGAAATGATAAGATTCACAACAAGTGGAACAGATGCTACATTCCAATGTATGAGAGTAGCTAGAGCATATACTGGAAAGGATAAGATTTTAAAATTTGAAGGTGGCTATCATGGCTCTCATGATTATGCTCTTATGAGCCAACTTCCAACTTTAAATCAAGAATTTCCTCAACCAGAACCTGATTCAGCAGGTATACCCAAAGTAATAGCAGAAACAGTTTTAATAGCTCCATACAATGATATCGAAACCACTGAATCAATTATCAAAAAAGAGAAGGATAATATTGCTGCGGTAATTGTTGAACCTGTTCAAAGAATTATTTCACCTTCTGATGGTTTTTTAAAACAATTGAGAGAAATAACAATTAAATATGATATACCTTTAATATTTGATGAAGTTGTAACAGGTTTTCGATTGTCTTATGGTGGTGCTCAAGAATATTTTGATGTAGTTCCTGACTTGGCATCATTCGGAAAGATTATTGGAGGAGGATTTCCTCTAGCTGCTGTAGCAGGTAAAAAAGAAATAATGGAACATTACGATGGAGCATTACACCAAAACAACTATATACCCCAAACAGGTACCCTCAATGGGAATCCTATTGCTGCTGTTGCTGGCTTAGCAACATTAAAGCAATTAAAAGATCCTTCGGCATATAGTAAACTCCACGAAACAGGAATTAAACTAAAAAAAGCTTTAGCTGATTCAATGCAACAATATGAAATTGAAGCACAAATCACAGGAGATAATACAGTATTTGATATTGTTTTTACAAATACTGAAATTAAAAACTACAGAGATCTTTCAACTGGAAACAGTGCCCTACTAAGTAAATTTAATAACCTCATGCTTAATCAAGGTATATTAAAACCTGGGAATAAACTATATATGTCTTTAGCATTGTCAGATGAAGATATACAAAAAACAATTAATGCATTCACTTATTCAGCTTCAAAACTCAGAGACTAAACTGCGTTTGATTCCATAATAGCTTTATTAATAGCTTTAGTTGACACTATATGTCTTTCAAGACCCATTTCACTGGGACTATATCCTAAAGCTAGTCCAATTAACTGCGGTAAATGCAATATTGGCATATGAATTGATACTCCAGATTGTTTTCTTGCCTTGGGTTGATATCCATCTAAATTCAAATGACAAAGTGGACAAGGAGTAACCATTGCATCTGCACCCAATTCTTGGACAGTAGATGTGTGCTTAGCTACCATAGATACAGAATTTTTTTCGTTTATAGTTAGTATTGGGAAACCACAACATTGTGTTTTACCAGCAAAATCCACGACTGTTGCTCCAACTGCCTCAATTAACATTTCTAAAGATTGTTGACGATCTGGATTATCTTCAAAATCTAAAGCCCACGAAGGTCTTACAATATAACAACCATAAAAAGGTGCTATTTTCAAATCATTTAATTGACGAACGAATAGAGATTTGACTTGGTCTACTCCTAAATCTTCGACCAAAATCCATAAAATATGTTTAATCACTGTTGTACCCTTATACTCAAGACCCTCTTCTTTAAGTAAGGCGTTAACTTCTTCAAGATATTCTGGATGATCAGCATCAGTTAAACGTTTATTAGCTTGAGCCATAACCCCTTGGCACGTTGAACAAATGGTCATAATTGGAAGACCTTTCTGCTCAGCCATAGCAAATGTTCGCGCATTTAACACATCTCCTAGAAGCCTATCTTTTTCTTGAAGAACTCCTGACCCAGTGCATGATGCACCTTCGAGTTCATCTAACTCAATTCCTAACTTTTCACAAATTTTTAAAGTAGCAGGATACAATTCAGGGCACCCACCCTTAGAAACACAACCTGGATAAAAAGCAACTTTCATCTTATGCACCCAATTTCTTAAATATATTTTTAATGTAAGCTACACCAGCTATTTTATGATGAAATAATGGAGGTAACTTTTTGTGACGCAAAGCTCTATAAGCAACTGGTAACAGCCCAAATAATGCTTTTATGTTTGATAAAGCAGCTATTGGATTGAACACACCAAAAGTTTTTATAACTAATTGTGTTTCATCCAAAGTTCCATAATTTTTAATGATGGATGCAAAACCTTCCGCATGTCGTGCGCCATTAGTATTCTTTATGCCAGCATTAATCATTTTATCTCTTATTGACATAATTCTATCCATAGGTGCAACACCTTTTGGACATACTTGGACACATGCCATACATCTTGTACAATCCCATACTCCTGTATATTGATTAAGTTGAGCAAAACGTTCAGAATCCATTTCATCACGAGGATCATCTATAAAACGTG
>CAYOMB010000013.1:0-15289 GCA_964404955.1 uncultured Dehalococcoidia bacterium | reverse complement strand
TCATTTTGTAAGTCAATTCCTTGATCTTTCTTAAATTCTTCAATGATCCACTCAATAATTCTTTGATCAAAGTCATCTCCACCTAAATGTGTATCTCCATTAGTAGCTTTTACTTCAAAAACACCTTCTCCAATTTGTAGTATAGAAACATCAAAGGTACCACCACCAAGATCATAAACGGCGATAGTTTGGTCTCCTTGTTTATCCAAGCCGTATGCTAATGCTGCAGCAGTAGGTTCATTTATAATACGCAAAACTTCTAATCCTGCAATTTTACCTGCATCTTTTGTTGCATTTCTTTGACTATCATTAAAATATGCTGGGACGGTAATTACAGCTTGAGTGATTGTTTCTCCCAACTTTGATTCAGCATCCTCTTTTATTTTTCTTAGTACCATTGCTGAGACTTCCGGAGGAGACATGGTTTTTTCTCCTAAAACTACAGATACATCGCCATTTTTTGAGGCTTTTAAGTCATAGGGGTACTGACTTGATTCAGACTTAGTTTCAGTATGTTTTCTCCCCATAAATCTTTTTATTGAAAATACGGTATTTTCAGGGTTGGTTACAGCTTGTCTTTTAGCAGCTTGCCCAACATATCTTTCATCGCTTTTTACGTTAACTCCAACCACTGAAGGAGTAGTTCTTCCTCCCTCACTGTTTTCAAGAACTGTAGGCTCACCGCCTTCCATAACAGCTGCACATGAGTTAGTGGTACCAAGATCGATTCCTATAATTTTAGCCATTGTTATCTCCTTCATCTTCGCTAGAATTATTTTGATTTTTTATATCAATATCTTCTTTTTCTTTTTTAATATTTCTTATAACAGTTACTTGGGCAGGCCTAATGATTCTATCCTTTAATTCATAACCTTGAGCAATTATATCAGCAATAGTTCCTTCATTTTTCGAATCATCTTCAATAGTCATTATTGCTTCATGAAATTTTGGATCAAAATCCATACCAGTTTTTGCAGTTTGTGTAATCCCTTCAGATTGTATAAGTTCATTTAAACTTTTTTCTATCATGATTAAACCTTGGTACCAGGAATTATCCTCTGGCATAGCACTTATTGCTCTATTAAAGTTATCAATAATCGGCAATAAGTTTGATACAAATCTAGTTACTATCATCACATAGGTTGATTCACGGTCTTCAATAACTCGATTTTTATAATTTATCAGATCTGCTTGAGCTCGCTGTGCAATATTCTTGTATTGATCTCTTTCATTGATAATAGTATCTATGTCATCAGTTATGGTTTTTCCGTTATCTATTTCAGAAACTTCTTCATTCTGTTCATCAGTATTTTTATTTGGTTTATTCATAATACGTACCAGTTTTATGTTTAATGTTATTAAACGGTTTATTTATCATAGTATGTATCTCTTTAATATGGGATTCAAATTTAGAATCCTTTGAAGCTTCAAATACGTTTTCAATATATATTTTTATTTTTGCTAATTCTTCAAAAGTATTTAATATAAATCCTACCCCAGATAGATTCATACCTATATCATCTACTAAGTATCGAATTAATCTAATTTTATTAATATCTTGCATAGAATACAATCGTAGCATTCCAATTGTTCTTGACGGTGAAATAAGACCAGCACGTTCATATTTACGTAATGTCTGAGGATGCATGGCTAAGATCTTTGCAGCTACACTAATAATATATAACCCTTCAGAATCTTCTTTTGGGTCATTATTATCAATATTTTTTATCGATAACTTTTTGTTGGCTCTACGATTTTCTGCTTCATTTATATCACGTAAATCAAGCCGTTCAGTTTTAGACGTATTTTTTGATAAATTTCTCATTATATTAGATATGTTTTATATCAATAATATAATATAACTTGATATAGTGAATGTCAATGTTTTATGAATTTACTATTCTAACTCTTACTGTTTGAGACAGAGGGTCTGATCCTGATATTTGCCATGACCCATCTAGGGTAATACTCCCATTATATTCTGGAGATTGCTTTGATTCGTATAAGCTAATATTTTTAGATTCATTCGGTTCTATCATAATAGTGTTTTTGGTGCCAGGAATTGTTGGTGTAATCTCAATAGTGAGAACTACTGAACCAATATTATTAATCTTTAGTGAAAAATCTGAAGTTCCATATATTAGTTTAGTATAGAAGCCATCTTCGTCAAAAGTTACGGATAATGGCTCATCTACAGGGTTTTGACTGCATTTCCCTGGAGCACAATTATCTGGTTCAGGAGTTGGAGTTGGTTCAGGTGTGGCTGTAGCTTCAGGCGTGGGGGTAGGTTCAGGTGTGGCTGTAGGTTCAGGTGTATCAGAAGGTTCTATTATAGCAGTAGGTGTTGCTGTGGCTTCTCCTGCGATTGCATCGCCTACTTTTTGTCGTATGTTTTTCACTGCATCTTGACTTTCATTTGAGCAAGCTGTGAAAAGACTTACAACCATGAATGATAGTAATAATAATTTTAATTTCATTATAATACCCAAGTTTTTTTAGATTAGAATTGTATTACAGATAATTATAATCTGGAATATTTAAAATTTAAATCGTTGTTCCTTCCATGGATCACCATAAGAATGATATCCTAAATTTTCCCAAAATCCTAATTCCTCTGTTTCAATAAAATTAATTCCTTTAACCCACTTAGCACTTTTCCATGCATATAGCCTCGGAACTATTAGCCGCATAGGTCCCCCATGTTCTGCAGTTAGTGGATTTCCATCATGCTTATGAGCTAACAAAACATCATCTTCTAGTAGTACTTCGGATAGAAGATTTGTAGTGTATCCACCATATGAATAAATTAATGCGTATTTAGCATTAGATTTTATATTATTTTCTTTTATCAGATCTTTTAATTTTATTCCCTCCCATAAATTATCGAGACGACTCCATTGTGTTACACAATGGAAATCTTTAGTTAATATAGTTTGTTCTCGCGACATCATTTCATCCCAATTGTATGAAATTTTATTATCAACTAAACCATCAATAGTAAACGTCCATTCCGATAAAGGTATATGCGGTATATCACCATAAGTAAGTACGGGAAATTTATCTGTCAATTTTTGCCCAGGAGGTGTCCTATTGAGCGAATTTTCATCGTTCAATTCTGGATCAATTTTTTGATTATTTTGAAACATTGCTAATTGTCCTTTGATAGAATAGGATGAAACGATTTATTGTTGTATTCTATTTATAATATAAATTCTTGAAAGTATAGCAATTGATTGAGAAAAATTCGATCGAAATTAATAATGTAAGTAAATCATTTGGAGCTAATCCTATTTTAAATGATTGTTTCTTGACAATAAAATCGTCTGAGAGATATGTTCTTTTAGGATCCAATGGTTCAGGTAAAACAACTTTAGCTAAATTACTTACGACTTTGTATTCTCCTGATAAAGGAGAAATAATTATTAATGGTTACAATAGCGATAAAGATTCAGAAAAGATTCGTTCACTTATTGGATATGTTGGACATAATTCTTTGCTTTACGGGGATTTGAGTGGATATGATAATTTACGTTTTTTTTGTAATTTTTATCCCGATATTGATTTTAAAAAACAATTTGAATATCTTTCTGAAATTTTAAATCTTTCACATTTAATAAAGCAAAAAGTTGCTAAATTATCTCATGGCGAAAAAAAAAGACTTTCAATTATGAAAGCAATGATGAGTAATCCATCCGTATTAATTATGGATGAACCTGATGCTGGATTGGATGCTAATTCTATAAATAATTTAATTGATAACTTTTTCCCTAAAGTTATCAATGGAAATATTACAGTATTTTTGACTACACACAATAGTGATTTTGCGTTATCTGTTGCAAGTGCTATGGGTATATTACAATCAGGGAAAATAGAATTTCAAACTCAAGATATACATCAATTCTCAAAAGTAATTAGCAAATATCAATCGATGAACGAAAGTGTATTATGAAAAAATATTTCTTATATATTTGGTATATATCATTAAAAGATATTAAGGTTGAATTACAAAGAAAAGAATTACTTATACTAACAACAATCTTTTCATTTACCTGTGTTGTAATATTTAATATATCTATAGATGTATCTATTGAATCATATAGTCGTGTTCTTCCAGGAATATTATGGGTTACAATTTTTTTTACCGCAGTTTTAGGTCTGAATAGGTTTTTATCTAAAGAGACGGATAGTGGTAATTTTGAATCGTTATTACTTCTTCCAATATCAAGAGATATTTTATTTCTAGGAAAAGTTACTACCCTTTTCTTGTTTATGATAATTTTGGAAATATTAATATTTCCTATTTTTACTATCATTTTCAATTTAAATATTATCCATATTCCTATTATTCTTGTTGCAGTATTAGCAACACTTGGAATCTCAGTACTTGGCACAATTATAGGTTCTATGACTTCAAGTACTGGAGTTAAAGAAACACTCTTGCCAATACTATTATTTCCTTTGATTTTTCCAATTTTGCTTGCTGCAATTGAAGTGACAGGTTCGGTACTTAGAGGACAAACATTTGCAGAATATAACAAATGGATTCAATTATTAGCAATTACTGATATAATATTTATTATAATATGTTCTTTTTTATTTACTAAAGTCATGAATGATTATTAATCAATATATAAATCCACTATGAAATTAAACTCAAATTTCTATCTTATAATTATTGCTGCCATTGTGATATTTGACGTAGCTTTGATAACATTATTTGCGCCAACGGAAGTCATAATGGGGCATGTTCAGAAGATTTTATATATCCACGTTCCAAATGCTTGGGTTGGCTTTTTATTTTTCTTCTTTGTATTTATCGCATCAATTATGTATTTGATAACCAAAAATATTCGATGGGATTATTTTGGGCAAGCATCCGGGGAAATAGGAGTGGTCACAACTACAATTATGGTGATTAGTGGTGCTATTTGGGCTAAGCCAGTTTGGGGAGTATGGTGGACATGGGATCCAAAGCTCACTACATCATTAATTATGTTATTAATGTATATTGGTTATTTGATGTTACGGGCATATGCTTCAAATCCAAGACAAGGTGCCACTTTTGCCTCTGTTTTGGGTATAATCTCCTTTGTTAATGTACCTATAGTCTATATGGCTTCTGTTTGGTGGAGAACAGTTCATCCTGAGTTGATTATTGGTCCATTGAAGGAGTCCGACGCAGGTCTAACAGCATCTATGGGTTTTATACTTATATATTCAACTTTTGCTATTACAATACTGTGTGTCTTTTTACTAGTTAGAAGATTTCAGTTACGGACATTAGAAGAATTAATTACGTAATCAATACATGAGGTTGAAATGAATTATTTATTTGCAGTTTTCGCTATAACTTGGCTTGTATATTTTGGGTATTTATTTGTGATAAATAGAAAAATAGAAGATGTAAAAGACACGTTAGAAAAAACTAACTAGTCAATTTTAAATAGATCTTTCCAGTTTTGTGCTTGATCAGGATATTTAGCACCAAACAGATCAATATGATGATCTTTTAATAGTGGTACAGGATATTTTTCTATTAAATCTTTATGTTGGTTTTTGTAATCAATGTCGTTAAGGTTTATATTTTTAGAATGGATTAACGTTTTAAAATTACCTAAACTATTTGGGTCTACAAGATTAAGCATACCCATTCTGTTGGCATTAGCTTCAGATTGATTAAGAGATAAATCTTTCAATTTATTTAATAAGTTTTCAAAACCTTGTTCGTATAAAAATTGACGCTGAGATATTAAATTACACGATTGTAAATTATTTTTTGTGGCTTCGTTTATTAATGCTGAAAAATTGACATGACATGTAATATCTTGTTTACCAGGATTTAAAAAAGGGTTTTGAGACATTGTGTGTTGATAATAACAGGTAAGTGAACCCTTTTTGAATTTAGAGAGTAAATTTACTAATGTGTCTCCATAATCTATGTTTATAACAACACCAGTATCTAAAATAGAGGCTATATTTTTTAAATATTCAGAACTTCGTAATGATATTTCAAAAATTTGATTTTCTTCTATACAAATATTATGTTCATGAATGAATTCAAATATCTTTTCTGATGAAACAGATTTATAAGTTTCAAAAAACTTTCCATCTTTAAAATCAACATATATTTCTTTTATTTGATTATCGATTTTTATTATGCGATGGAAAGGGAAAGCATCAAAAACTTCATTTAGGATTATAACCCCTGTAAATTTATTAAATGGAATAGTGTCACTAATTATTGAATTAAAATTATTAGTAAGGTTTTTTTCTGGTTTTCTCAGATCTATTGTGACATACTCAAGGGATTTGTAAAATTCAGATGATAAATTTTTAGAATAATTTGTAATATCATTTGCTAATTGGTAATTACCTGCCCCAATTTCTAAAATTAATAATTTTTCTTCAAATAGCTTATTTTTCCATATAGTTTCTAAATATAGGGATATCAAAGCACCAAATGCAGGATGTGCCATAGGCGAAGTATAATAATCATCATTAATAGTGATCTTATCTAGGGTATAAAATCCTCCGTTTGGCCAATACAAACAAAGATCCATATAATTTTCAAATGTTATTGGACCATGTTCTTTAATTCTAGATATTAATTCTGAATTTAAATTTTTCATAAAAAGAAAAAAATACCAATTTATATATGTCTTTTAATCAATCTTATATTGACAGTAAATAGATTACAGTGCTAAAGTTTTTATGGTCAATATACTAGCTCAGGGACGTACTTTTTGTCCTATAAAATTCAGGCTAATTAGAAGACCAATTTATAATTTATAATGTGTTCCTATGGGGGGTACATGTCTAAGAGACAAGATTTTGTTGTTCGATTTGCAGGTGAGGGAGGACAAGGTGTTGTTACTGCATCTGAAGCTTTAGCAAGAATTGCATCAGAAGTTGGTTATCATTCACTTACGTTCGCCACTTTTCCATCTCAAATTATGGGTGGTCCAACATATACACAGGCAAGAATTTCGACAGAACCTGTACTCAGCCCAGGAGATGAACTAAATGTATTAGTTGCATTAAATGAAGAAGCATATGAGACACATAAAAATGAACTTTCAAAAGACGGTATAGTACTATATGACTCTTCTTTTCAACCATCAGGGAATGAAAAGTCGATAGGTATGCCATTTGATGATCTCGCTAAAGAAGCTGGAGATGCAAGAACCGCAAATATGGTTATGATGGGTGCTCTTGCATCACTTGTTCAAATGCCAGAAAAATACTTAAAAGATTTTATTGAAAAACGATTTCTTTCAAGAGGCCAAGAGATTGTAGATGCAAATTTCAGAGCTATAGATTTTGGAATAGAAAAAGCTGCAGAAAGTGCATTTAATTTAGGTGAGCTAGAAGAACCTAACCCTCCCGACTATAAACAGTCTATGATGAAAGGTAATGATGCAATTTCTTTAGGTGCTATTAAGGCTGGATTGAATTTTTATGTGGGATATCCAATTTCTCCTGCTACAACAATTTTGCTATATATGGAGAGAAATCTAGTCCAAGATGGTAAATTTGTTTATCAAGCAAGCTCAGAGATAGAATCAATAAATGCTATTCTTGGTGGCGGATATGCTGGTAAAAAATCAATGACTGCTACCGCAGGTCCTGGATTTTCATTAATGAGTGAAGGCTTAGGACTAGCATGGATGTCTGAAGTACCTTTAGTAGTAGTAGATGTCCAAAGGGGTGGTCCTGCTACAGGTCTTCCTACAAAAACTGAACAATCAGATTTGTTTTCTGCAATTAATCCAGCTCATGGTGATGTATCTTTACCAGTGATTGCACCTGGTAATATTGAAGAATGTTTTACAGCAGGAGTTATGTCACTGAATTGGGCAGAACGATATCAAGGCCCAGTAATATTATTAACCGAAATGTCTTTAGCTGAAAGAGTTCAAAATATAAGAAAACCTGATTTAGATTCGGTTAAGGTTGAAAATAGGATTGTATATGAAGGGAACAATGGATACCTAAGATACGATGGTTTTGAATTATCACCAATGCCAATCCCTGGTAGACCTGGTTCTTACATCGCTAACGGAAGCGAACATGATTCAATGGGTGATACTACTCACCTACCAAGTAGGCATATACAAATGACTGAACGTCGATTTAGTAAACTCGATCTTTTAAGAAATGGAGATTTTGAAGAAGAAAATGATAATTCTTCTATAGTTCTCATGCCTTGGGGTGGTTCAAAAGGATCAGTTCGTGAAGCATACAATCAATTACGAGATTCAGGTTTGGATATCGGGTGGCTTTACACAATGTATCTTAACCCACTTCCTGAAGATTTATTGGTAAAATTACGTACAAAAGATTTAGTCATAGTACCGGAATTGAATTTTCAGGGGCAGTTTTCATCCATTTTAAGATCTTATGGAGTAAAAGCAAAATCTATAACACAGTACACAGGATTACCATTTAAAGTGGGTGACCTAGTTTCAAGCATCAATGATTTAATAAATCAAACGAATAAGGCGGTGATAAATTGAGTAAAAAAAATCCTGAATATGATTTTGCGTGGTGTCCAGGGTGCGGTGACTTCGGTGTTCGAAGAGCTGTTGAATTTGCTCTAACTGACCGTCTCAAAGAAACAGAAGAAATAATAGAAAATACTGTAGTAGTCGCCGGGATAGGTTGTTCTGGTAATTTAGTACATTTATTAGAAGATCCTCAGCCATTTGGATTACATGGAATTCATGGAAGGTCATTGCCGATTGCCTTTGGAGTTAAAATGGCTAACCCTGATCTTAATGTGATAACTGTAGCAGGGGATGGAGACTTTTTAAGTATTGGTATGGAGCATATTGCCCCACAAGCTACTCGAAACCTAGATATATGTTCTGTAGTAATGGATAACGGAGTATATGGTTTGACCAAAGGACAGAGTTCTCCTACTACAGATTATGGAGTAAAAACAACATCAACTCCCTATGGGAAAATTGAAGATAAAATCCATCCACTAAAGTATTATTTGACAATAGGTGCAAGCTTTATAGCTTCGGGCTATTCTAGTAAGCCACGTGACTTAGCAAAATTGATTCAAGCAGGTATGGAACACCCTGGATTTGCAGTAGTTCATGTTCAGTCTCCATGTACAACTTATAATGATACATATGAAATTCTTAAAGGGAATGCCAAAAAGGGTGTACCTGGTCTTATGTATGATATACCTGAGGAATATGATAGAACAGATCGATTAGCAGCTGAAGAGCTTATTAATTCGCCAGGAATCCCAGTTGGAATAATATATGAAGATAAAACCCGTCCTTCACTAACAGCAGAAACAAACAGGATTACAGAAAGTGTTAAATCACGAGATGTAGCTCAGTTACTTTCAGATTACGATTTTTAATTACTATAAAACTTGTGTTTTTTCAGTATCAGCTTCTTCATATTTTGAAGGACATTTAACAATAATATTTTCAGCATCGAAAATAGCATCGTTTAAATTACTATGTTCTAATAGGTTACCTTCTAGTACTATTTCGGATTGCTCATTGAAGAAAAGTTCTGGTACCACACCTTCATAGTGGGCGGTTAACATATTGGTACCATCTTCACTTTGAATACTAAAGACCGCAGTAGTGGAATCCTTCTCTCGATCAAATGAGTTATCAACTAGTGTGCCTACTACCCTTATCGTTTCTGTTGACTTTATATTAGCTTTAGATAGTTCGTCAATTTTATAGTAAAAAACTGTAGAACTGTCAAAAGCTAAAATTACGAAATATATGATAGTTAGAATCAAAACTATGACTGAAAAATATATTTTTTTGTTTGTCGTGACCAATTTTATTCCTCATATATATTCTAACAAATAGTATATAAATACGAAAGCTATTCTCTATCTTGAGCTAGATCTTTTTGATCTGCTTTAATTGCATTTTCCATAGCATCTATAGCTATTTCTATTTGATCATCGTCTGGTTGCTTTGTAGTTAGTTTTTGCAAAGCCATGTTAGGAATAATCAACCATTTCACAAATATATTATCACTATGCTTTCCTGTAAATCTTAAGGTTTCATATGCTATTCCTGCTATTACTGGAATCAAAACTATTCTTGAAATTATTCTAAGCCATAAGTCTGGTCTTCCTAGAAAGGCAAAAGTTATAACTGAGATAATCATTACTAGAAGTAGAAATGCTGTTCCACATCTTGGATGGGCTGTAGAAAATTGACGTATATCGGGTATTTTTAAGGGAAGGTTGGCTTCATATGCTTTTACAGTCATGTGCTCTGCTCCATGGTATTGAAATACCCTTTTAATGTCAGGCATAAAACCGATTAACCATATATATAATATGAACAAAGTCAGTCTGATTATCCCTTCAATTAAATTACTAGTGAAAGAGATAATTGGCGTTTGAGAACTTAAAATAGTATTGTCTAAAAAATGGACAGCTAATAGTGGTAAAATAAAGAATATCAATATAGTAAAAGTCAAAGATATACTCAAACTTATTGCAACACCGAGGTTACCGATTTCCTCTTCTTCTTCACCTGCACTAACATTGGCTGAGTAAATTAAGGATTTTATACCTAGAAACATTGTTTCAATTAAAACTAATGAACCTCTTATAAAGGGGACTTTTTTTAAAGGTCCTGTAAAAATCTGGCTTATAACTGATGTCTTAGATTCAATGTTCCCATCGGGTTTTCTTACAGAAACAGATAAATTATTATTACCGCGAATCATTACCCCTTCAATGAGAGCTTGTCCGCCATAGAAAAAAGTTTGCTCTGAAGGTGTTGTGTCGATTCCTTTTGGGTTCATACTATATTAGATATAATAGGATAGATTAGGTTAAATGCCGTATCTTCGCTTAAGTCTTTCAACTCGTCCTTCGGTATCAACAATACGTTGTTCGCCGGTATAAAACGGATGACAGGAACTGCAAATTTCCACACGAACTTCTTCTTTAGTACTACCAGTTATTCTTGTTGCACCACAAGCACAGACAATTTTGGCATTCTTATAATATGTTGGATGAATATCTTGTTTCATAGTTTATTTCGCCTGAATATTAACTCTTTTACGTATTTTTGTAGCATGATCATATACTACTTCTCCATCAATTTTTGCATAAAGTGTAAAATCTTTTCCCATACCTACATTTACACCGGGTCTAATTCTTGTACCTCTTTGACGTACTAAAATTGTTCCAGCTGATACAAGATTTCCACCGTATTTTTTTACACCTAATCGTTGTGAATTACTATCACGACCATTTTTACTACTACCGCCACCTTTTTTATGTGCCATTTTAGTTCTCCGATGTTGATTCTGTCTTAGGTTTAGATTTACGTGTACGTGGTTTGGAAGGAGCTTCTACTGTCTCTTCAGCTTTAGGTTTTTGTTCTCTTGTTTGACGTTTAGACAATTTATCAATTTTTATTCGGGTTAATTCTTGTCTATGGCCAGTTTTGGTACCAGCTCTGGTTTTATTTTTAAATCTAAAGACAATAATTTTATCTCCGCGTAAATGTTTTTCAACTGTACCGGTTACTTTGGCACCTTTGATTACAGGATCACCATAGGTTAATTGTCCTTTGGAATCACACATTAATAAAACATTATCTAAAGTGACATTACCGCCTTCAGATATTTCATTTATACGGTCAACATCCAAAATATCACCTGGTGAAACTTTGTACTGTTTTCCTCCTGTTTTTACTACTGCATATTCCATTTTTCTTGATTCCTCCAAAAGAAGAAGCTTCTGATTAAATTATAGGTTCGAAGATATCAGAGCAACAAGTTAATATTCTATTACATTTTTGTCAATAGGTCGAGTGTTTTTACAAATTAAGAAACTGCCTGCTTTATTCGCTTACTTTTTTTTGTTTTTTTAACATTTTTTTTATTGAATGATAGTGCACCATTTTCAATATCAACTTGTATGTCGTCACCCTTTTTGTAATTATGTAACAGTATTTCTTTGGATAACTGGTTCTCTATTTTGCGTTGAATAATTCTTCTCAATGGCCTAGCTCCATAGTCTTTATCAAATCCATTCTCTACCAACCATTTAGTTGCAGATTTGGACAATACTATTGAAATCTCTTGTTCTTCGAGTCGATTATTTACTTCGTTTATAATCAGATGAATGATTTCAGCCATTTGATCTTCATCAAGTTTGTTAAATATTACAATCTCATCAATTCTATTTATTAATTCTGGACGAAATGTTGATTTTAGAGCAGATTCTATAGATGCTGTTAATTTTTCCCTATCGCTTGAATTATCTGTAAAGGCTTTGAAACCTATATTATCCTTAGGATTATCTGTCGTACCTAAATTGCTAGTCATTATGATTATGGTATTGGTAAAGTTTACTGTTCTACCACTTCCATCGGTGAGACGACCATCTTCAAGTATTTGTAATAAAATATTAAATACATCTGGATGTGCTTTTTCAATTTCATCAAAAAGAATTAATTGATAGGGGCGTCGTCGTACTAATTCAGTGAGTTGACCTCCATCATCATAACCTATATACCCTGGAGGAGATCCGATTAGCCGTGATACAGAATGTTTTTCCATATATTCAGACATGTCAATTCTGACCATGTTTTCCCTATCATCAAACATAAATTCTGCAAGTGTTTTGGCTAGTTCTGTTTTACCCACTCCAGTAGGTCCGAGAAAAATAAAACTTCCAATAGGCCTTTTAGGGTCCTGTATTCCTGATCGTGAGCGACGAATAGCATCTGCAATTGTTGTGATGGCAGTATCTTGACCAATGACCTTTGTTGTCATTATTTTTTCCATATCCAATAATTTATTTGCTTCATCCTGAACGATTTGTGATACTGGTATACCTGTCCATCCTGCAATAATCTCAGCAATTGTTTCTCTTTCTACATTGGTTGTGATTTTTTCTTCTTTAACCCATATCTTTCTTTGTTTATTGTATTTTTCTTCAGATTGGAGTCGTTCCATTTTTAATTGAGCAACTTTTTCGTAATCTACAGTTTCTGCAGCTGCTAATTCTTCGTCATTTAATTGACGAATTTTGTCTTCTAATACACGTAAATCTTTTGGCATACTTTGTGTATCAATTCTAACTTTACTTGCTGCCTCGTCAATTAAATCTATTGCTTTATCTGGGAGATTACGTTCAGTCAGATATCTATTACCAAGTTTACTTGCTGCAATAAGAGCTTCATCATAAATTTTTACCTTATGATGAGCTTCATATTTAGGACGCAAAATCTTAAGCATTTCTATAGTAGTGTCTACGTCAGGCTCTTCAACCCAAACTGGATGAAATCTACGTTCTAAAGCAGCATTTTGTTCTATATTTGATTTATATTCTTCTGGAGTTGTAGCCCCAATACACTGTAATTCTCCTCTTGCTAATGCAGGTTTCATTAAGTTACTAGCATCTATAGCACCTTCAGCAGCGCCTGCCCCTACTACATTATGTAATTCATCAATAAATAAAATTACTTCTCCTTTTGCATTTTTAACCTCATCCATTACTGTTTTTAATCTCTCTTCAAATTCGCCTCTAAATTTAGCCCCAGCAACTAGAGATCCCATATCTAAAGAAAGTATCTTTTTATTTTTTAAAGTATCAGGGACATCGTTTGAGATAATTCTTTGTGCTAATCCTTCTGCAATTGCAGTTTTACCAACTCCTGCATTACCAATCAAAACAGGGTTGTTTTTTGTTCTTCTGGTAATAGTTTGAATTACTCGCCTGATTTCATTATCTCTACCAATGACAGGATCTAGTTTATTTATTTGAGCAAGATGGGTTAAATCGACAGTGTATTTTTCTAAGGACCTATATTTAGATTCAGCTCTTTGGTCAGTAACTCGGGCATTTCCTCGAATTTGTTGAAGAGATTTATATATGTTTTCTTGATTGATGTTAAACTTCTGAAAAATTCTATATGAATCACCGTCTTCTATAGACAGTATTCCAATAAGAATGTGTTCTGTACCAATAAACTCATCGTGTAGTCTTTTAGTTTCTTCTTGTGCTTTTTCGATTGCTTCGATAGCTCTAGGGGAAGCATATATTTGCGAGTTTCCATTACCTTTTGCCATATCCATTGATGCTACATGTGTTCTTTTCAGCAGGGTTGTTTCTATCTCATGTCGAATTATATCCTTATCAACACCTAGAGAGGTTAAAATTGTTGATGTCAATCCTTCTTGAATATTGACCAAAGCTAAAAGTATATGCTCGATATCCCAATTCGAATGTTTGTATTTTCGCACTAAATCTTGACTTTCAGTAAGCATTTCTTGAGCTTGCTCTGTGAAATTTTCTGGTTTTAGCATTAGTTTTTTTCTCCTAATATGATTCTTAGTTTAGTATTGTGTTGAGTTTGTTCCGTCACCCAAGGCGCGAGGATTAGATCTAGATTCCAGCATATTTAACTGGTGGCGCATTTGAGACATCGAATCTTCAAGCTTTTCTATTTTATCCATAAGCTTTAAAGCTATTTCTGCGCCAGCAAGGTTTACACCTAAATCATCAATCAAAGTTTTAATTTGTTTTAATCTTTCTAAGTCTCTTTCGGAGTAATATCTTCTATTTCCATCTGAACGACTTGGATCTACAAGACCAGCCCTTTCGTAGTATCTTAAGGTTTGGGCGTGAACTCCAATCATTTTTGCTGCAACGCTAATTACAAATATTGGTTCATCTATTCTTTCATTCATTAGTAACTCCAGGCTTTTCTCGGAGAGATTTTAAGGATGTAAAGATTTCTTTTTCTTTATCGGATAAACCTGTGGGGAGAATGGATTTTAATTGCACGAAAAAATCTCCATATTTTAGTTGTTCCCCTAATACTGGCATACCTAAACCTTGTAATTTAAAGATTTGATCATTTTGACTTTCTGGAGGGATTTTTAGCATTACTTTTTTTGATAAAGTTGTAACTTCTTTTTCTGAACCAATTATTGCATCATAGTAGGGCACTGCTAAATCTGTATATATATGATTCCCTTTACGGAGGAATTGATGATGAGGTGTAATTTTCATATTAAGATACACGTCAGTGCCTGATAAATTTATGTGTATTTTTGAACCATTATCAACTCCAGGTGGGATTTTTACTTCAACCGATTTTGCATTCGAAGGTGTTTTAACAATTCTTTGACATCCTGCAAATGCTTCTAAAAGGCTTACTTCTACTGATACTTCAGAGGGTTTTGGTTTTGTTTGGGTATAAGAAGATTGAGAGTTTTGCGACCTGTTACCAAAAAAACCATCAAACATATTACCTAAGTTAATATT
>CAYOMB010000012.1:0-16843 GCA_964404955.1 uncultured Dehalococcoidia bacterium | reverse complement strand
AATCCTATGACACACTGATTGAGGCTATGATATCTTTTCAACCCCAAGTAATGGGGATTATGCACAGCACCATAGAGACAACAAATGTAGGACTCAAAACAGTCTTTGACCACTGGCAGGGACCTGTCATGGTGTACCCCGAAACTTCATCGGAGGTGAGAAGAGGAATTAGTCACGAAGTTGAACCAGCAGTTTTCGCTGCAAATTGTCGCAATTGGGTTGAAAGCGGCGTACAAATCATTGGCGGATGCTGCGGCACCACCATTGAACATATACGGACTATGGTCAATGAACTACCAGATGTTATGGGTATTCGTCATTAGTAAAATATGACTAAATATTTAACTCTTTTCGTTTCCTACGGAAAAATAATGCAAACCATACACATGGAAGTATAAAAAATTGACCTATCAAAAAAGCAAACAGTAACCCTAATTCTGAAGGTCGGGAAAAATCATAAATAAAATAAGCCCCTAAAGCCCAGAAGAAAGATTCTAATATAAGATAAAAACTTTTTTTACTCATGAGATTAATACGGCGACTCTCCATATGCCAAATATAATATTGTCCATAAAAGCCCTGCAAAAAATACTAGAGGAATAAATCCTTTGCTCACAGAATAAATCGAATTAAATAGTGAAGTTAATTTACTATTAGGAAATATTTCATTTAATATATTCTTAGTAAAATACACTGCAATAATTGAAAGAATGATCACAAAAATATGAAGTCTGATCATATATATTAATCCTTTTTTTGTATATGAAATCTATAATACCATTTGGGTAAATTTGATGCTATACTGCATGAGATAATTTAACCCCACAATAGATGTTAGAGATTAGAAGGGAACACAGAATGGCTTCAATAAATTTTAATGAACTTGCTTCTAAATCGATACCAAAAAATATAGAAATGCCTGCTGCTATATCTGAAAATGTGAAATATATATTCTCTGTAACCTATACTGACCCAGATGCTATGGAAATTAATGATTTGGCTTATAGTGCGTCAAATGCAATAGGTAAAGAGGGTTTAGATCTTGCTTCATATCCACCTTCTTTGGGACACGAAGGGCTGAGAGAATTCATAGCAAAAGACCTTAAATCTCATCGTGGCAATATTAAATTAGATGAAGATAACATATTTCTTTCTAGTGGAGCTGGTGGATCAATAGAAACACTAGTAAATGCTTTTATTGATAATGGAGATGTTGTCATGATGGAAGAGTTTTCCTATCACGGTAGCTTAAATATGTTTCTTCGAAAAGGAGCAAATCCTGTTCATATAAAAATGGATGAATCTGGTATGGATACAAATATCTTAGAAGAAGAAATCATAAAGAAAATTGCTGAAGGAAATAAACCTAAATTTATTTACACAATTCCCATTTATCATAATCCTACTGGTATTACGCTTTCTTATAAACGACGAGAAGAAATGATAAAAATATCAAATAAATACACCATTCCTATTATCGAAAATGAATCTTATGCTGATTTTCTCATTGATGGTAATGAACTACCACCCTCTATGATTGGTATGGATGGTGGAGAAAATGTTTTATATGTTTCTGCTTACACAAAACTTCTGGGATGTGCCTTACGATTAGGCTTTACAATGTTTCCTGAAGAGGCAAGAGAAACCTTGAGTAGAGTTGGATTTGGCACAGGTCCAAGTCACCTAACATCAATGGTGGTGAATGAATATTTACGCGAAAACAAAAATAGTTATGTCAAAGGTGTTGCTGAATCTCTTAAGAATAAAAGAGACGCAATGCTTCGATCCTTAGAAACATATTTTCCTTCCGTTTGTAAGTGGAATGCTCCAGCAGGCGGAATGATTATTTGGGTTGAATTACCTTCAGGATGCGATACATGGAAAACATATGATAAAGCTATATCAAGAGGTGTTTCCTACAATCCTGGACAGATTTTCAGAGCCGATAGAGCTGGAGGAAATTTTTTCCGATTAACGTTTAGCCATAACTCACCCGAAGAAATAACTGAAGGTATATCAATTCTTGCTGAAGTATTCAATGAAGAAGGATTTTTCTAGATCATATCTTACAAATTCAGGTATATAAAAAACCCTCTCTGAATTAGAGAGGGTTTTTTATTAATGACATTACAAAAACTAATTATTCTCTTGGACCAAAGCAACACCTCTAGATACAGACCAAAGAACAATAAGTATAAAACTTATACCAGAAATTTGACTTCCAGTATCTATACCTACCAATGGGTTAATTATGAGAGATATTACTACTAAAAGTAATCCCTGGATTAATGCTAACCATCCTAAAGGAATAAAAGAGATAGCACCTTTTACGTCGCTTCCTCTATAAGCAATACCCATGAAAACCCAACCAATACCTGCCAATAATCCACCAAAAGTATTCGCGGCAACACTTGCAGATTGTATAAATCCTCCAGCAACCGTGATACTACCTGCTGCTGCAGCGGATGCGGCATCTCCAGCAGTAGCTCCAGCTGTAGCTGCAACGTATTTCTCTCCCATCTCTGATAAAGCTATACCTAAACTACTAGAAGTAACCCATACAACGATTGAGGTAGCAATACAAATTATACCTAATGTTTCGCTCGTACTTGAAACTGTGCCTCGTGTACTTATCAACCCAGCTGCATGGACAGTTAAACCCACTACAATTAATATTGAAGCAATTTGTACACTAGTACTCCCCGATGCACTATTAACCAATATAGTATGTATATCATCGACTTTAGTATCAAATCCGATTGTTGTTTGCCACAATACATATCCAGCTATTGCAGCTAATATTCCCAAAGCTAAAGTTAATCCTGTTCCTTTTGAATCCATTTTCTTAGCTCCTTTCAGAGTTATCTTGATAAATACAAGACTTATGAGGGGGACTATACAATCTTAAATGAAAACTGTAAACAAACTATATATATGCTAAAATCTAATAAATACAGAAATGAATGAAATATGAATGAAATACAAATACTAAAATCTGGTCTTAAAAGCATGCATAATCTCTTAGATAAAGCTGTAGGAGATATGACGCCTCAACAATGGAATTACTGGCCCCATGAAGGTGGAGTAAGTGCTTTTTTTTCACTTTGGCATTATGTAAGAACAGAAGATAATATAATCAACTACGTAATAAAAAAAGAAAATACCATTTGGCTTACTAATGAATACAATATTTCGTTTAATTTACATAGAACATCTCAAGGTACCGGAATGACTTATGAACAAGCTAAAGAAGTTACTATATCAAACATAGCACTTTGGGCTGAATACCAGCAACAAGTTTGGAAATCGACAGAGGATTTACTTTCAAATATTGATATAAATGAACTACATGAGCGAGAAATAATAGTAAAACCCATCCCCCCGATGACAGTATGGAGAGGTTTATTTAACTTATGTTTAACCCATGGATTTAGACATGTCGGAGAAATTGAACATGCAAGAGGTTTAGTGGGATTAGGTGGATTAGTAATTTAAAAAAGGATATCTATGAAATTTGCTGAAAAAGGCTGTATGATTCTTGTGTTTTTAGGAATATTGTTTTTTTTCGGTCTATTAGCTTTTCTTAGTTATAAGCATTTAATTATCTAATGAAATTAACGTTTAACTGTTAAAGTAGCTAAAGACACAAAAACAATAGCAAAAATAACTAAGGCAAGTATCTCACTACTAACTTGAGAAAGATTTGCTCCGTCTATCATTATTAACCGTAAGCCTTCTACCGCATAAGTTAAAGGGAGAACTACAGAAATATTTTGTAGTGGATCGGGTAAATTTTCAACTGGCTGAATAACACCCGATAAAAATATTTGAGGTGCTAGTAATAGAGGAATAAACTGAATAACCTGAAATTCATTTTTTGCAAATGTTGATATAAAAACACCTAAATTAACTGCAACTATTGCCATAAGTATTACTACAGCAAACATATGCCATATTTCTCCTTGATATGAAATATCTAAAACAAATATTGTAAAAAAAAGAATGATATTTGATTGAATAAACGCAAAGAAAAAGAAACTTAATGAATAGCCAAACATTATATCAGCACGACCTACAGGTGTTGTTAATAATCTATCTAATGTACCTTGAGCTCTTTCCCTTAGAAAACTAATACCTGTCAAAATAAATGTAAAAAATAGAACAAATGTACAGATCAGTGCTGGTGCAATAAAATTTAAAAGCTCCGGATTTTTATTAAAACTAGCTCCAACTAACGACATTACAATTAGCGGAGCAACAAAAATCATTGCTATAGAACGATGATCATGAATAATTTGTCGGACTATTCGTTTTGTAATAGCAATTGTTCTAATAATGGTCATTATTTTGATCCATGGAGTTAAAATAAAGAAAAGAATCTTCAAGAGTAGCGCTATTATCTCCGGTAGCTGAAATAAGTCCTTGAGGAGAATCCTCTGCAATAATATTGCCATTTTTTACAAATATAAGACGATCACAATGCATAGCGTCATCCATAGTATGACTTGTAATAAACAAGGTTTTGCCTTGCTCAGTAAGTTGTTGGAAATATTCCCAAAATTGAACTCTAACATCAGGGTCTAATCCAACTGTAGGTTCATCTAATAATAATAAGTCTGGTTGATGTACTAATACACATGCTAAGCTCACCCTTCGTTGCATACCTCCACTAAGAGTTGAAACTGCATCTTTTTTTCTTTCAAATAAACCAACTGTTTGTAAAACTTCATCTACTGATTCTTTACGTATTATTTTATTATGTAATCCATACATACACGCAAAAAAATCAATATTATTGAACACAGATAAATCACTGTAAAGTGTGTTTTGCTGTGGCATATAACCTATTTTAGATCGAACTCTATGGATTGAATCGTGATCAAGAATTCTAATATTCCCTGATTTAGGCTTTTCTAAACCTGCTATTAATTTCATTAAAGTGGTCTTGCCAGACCCGTTCCCACCTAAAAGACCTAAGCTTATTCCAAATGGTATTTGTAATGAAAAGTTATCAAAAATTTTCCTTTTCCCATAACTGAAAGTAATCTTATCAATATTAACAGTAGTAATATTTTTTCTTTCTTCCAACTTATACCTTAAATATTTCAATTTTTGAGGACACTTTTTATATAAAAAGTGTGAGAGAATTAGTTTATAATTCTGAAATGATACTCTGTGATTTTATAAAAAACAAATACTTTGTCTGATAAATCAAAACATAAAATAGTAATTGGTAATTTGTTACTAATTATAGGTTCTATATTATTGATAATATGGATGTTTGCCTTTTATTATTATTCCCACGGTGTAGACGATATACGAGTTGTAAACCTAATTTGGTTAATTGGATTGCTTACACCCATAGCTTTTGTTATAGCGGGTTTTACGATGTTATTTAAAGTTGATAAATACATGGGATTAGAATGGGAAGATAAAACTATCATTACTTATTTATTTAGGAGGAGAAAATAATGGTGGAAGGGAAAAAATTAAAAGTAGGATTAATTGGGGCAAATGTCTCTTATGGATGGTCCCCAAGAGCGCATATTCCAGCATTAAAGTCATTACCGAATATCGAACTTGCAGCAATATGTACTGCTCATGAATCTACAGCAAAGGCGTCTGCTGAAAAATACGATGTCCCTCTGGCGTATTGGAATCATCATGAATTACTCGCTAATCCAGAATTAGACATGATAGGCGTTATAACAAGAGTCCCTTTACATTACGATCTAACAATGGATACCTTACGTGCTAAAAAACCAGTTTATACAGAATGGCCACTTGGCTCAAACTTAGAACAAGCTAAAGATATGGCTGAGCTTGCAAAAACACAAAATGTACCAACATTAGTTGGTTTACAGGCCAGACAATCTCCTCAACATTTATACATAAAACAGCTCATTAATAACGGATTTATTGGAGAAGTTCTATCAGTTAACCTAAAAGTAATAAATTCAGGAGTGTTAACTAGGCCTTCAGATAGAACATGGCAAAAAGATATAACTCTTGGGGCTAATACTCTAACAATTTCTTTTGGACATGCAATTGATGCATTGTGTATGAGTCTAGGAGAATTTGAAGAACTAGCTGCAACTGTTACAACTCAAGTGCCCCAATGGTATGAGACCGATACAAAGAAATATGTTGATGTGACTTCACCAGATAATATTGCGATAAATGGTGTGCTTTCCAGTGGTGCTATTGTATCTGCTCACACAGCAAGTATTCCCTATCACGGAAGTGGAATGAAAATGGAAGTTTATGGGGAAGAAGGTACTTTAGTGTTAGAAACAGATGGTTCTGCCCAAATGGGAGGAATGACGTTACTAGGTGGGCAAAAAAATGATAAGGAACTATCTGTTATCGACATTCCGGATACTCTTATCACTGCACCAGAAACAGTATTTAACACTCCATCATTTAATGTTGCACAAATGTGGATAGATTTCGGCAAAAATGTCACCGATGGAACAAAACCAACACCAGATTTTAATGATGCATTAATCCGTCATAAAATGATTGAGGCTATTAATATTTCAACAAAAGAAAATAGAAAAGTAAAAATTTCAGAAATTAACTAAAACAACAATAGGAGATTTTTATGACAAACCAAAGCAATGATTGGGAATTTGGGTTAAGAACTGAAGGCCATATTGGTACTAGCGGAAATAGTGAATCGGTAATTCTTGGTGAAGGTAGATATCAATATAAACTCTCTGGTAATGATTGGGGAGATTTACCCGAAGGATGGACTTACAAAGAGGCTACTTCTGTGGCTGTTGATCACTCGGATAATGTATGGGTATTTAACAGAGGAACGTGTCCAGTTATTATTATGGATCCAACTGGAAAAATAATAAATACTTGGGGAGAAGGCCTATTTACTAATCCCCATTCAGTCACAGTTGCTCCGGACGGAAATATTTTCTTAGTAGATAACGGAGACAGTACCGTAAGAAAATATACACCAGATGGAAAGCTATTAATGATGCTTGGTACACCTAACGAACCTGCGCCTAAAATGAGTGGAATACCCTTTAATAGACCAACTAAAGTCGCAATAGATCCAAATAATGGCGATATATACGTTACTGATGGATATTCAAATGCACGAGTACATAAATACACTCCAGATGGAAAACTCTTATTTTCTTGGGGGGAATCAGGTACAAGTGATGGGCAATTTAATATAGTTCACGATATAGCAATAGATAGTGAAGGCTGGTTATATATAGCAGACCGAGAAAATCATAGGATACAAATTTTTGATTCCAACGGCCGATATGAAACACAATTTGGTAACCTTTCAAGGGCTGCGGCTTTGAGTATAAAAAATGAAAATAATTCAGATATAGTCTATGTCGGTGAGTACTTCTGTGGAATAGGAACTAATGATATCGGTATGGACCTGGGGCCAAGAGTTAGTATTTTAAACACCAAAGGAGAATTAATTGCAAGAGTTGGAAGAGAAAGTTATGGTGAACAACCCGGAAGATTTTTCTCTCCTCATGGTATTGCAGTAGATTCAAAAGGTGATATTTATGTCGCAGAAGTTGCGTATACCGACTATGGAAGCAGAATGGACCCACCTAAAATATTACGTTCAATGCAAAAACTCGAATTAATTACCAAGGGATAAATAAAGATGATAACAGGATTAAATCATAGTGGATTTATAGTAAATGATATCGAAAAAATGAAATCCTTTTATTGTGACGTGCTAGGGTTAAAAGTAGAAAGAGAAGTCGATAGTATAGCTCCGCCTACTGGAGATCATACAGGCTTTCCAGATGCAAAACGAAAATTAGTTTTTGTAGGTGCTGGAGGTGAACATCTAATCGAACTAGTTTATTTTATAAACCCAAAAAGTCCTGAAGGGCATTTAAATAGAAACCAATTAGGAGCCTCTCACATTTGTTTCAATGTAAAAAGTATATCTGATATATATCAATCTTTATCTCAAAAAGGTATCAAATTTGTGACTGAACCAATTTACACTATTAATCCTGAAGGGAAAAAACGTGGTGTATGTTATGCAGAAGATCCTGAAGGAAACTGGTTAGAATTTATAGGTGAGGATCAGTAAACCAAATGGAAGAAACTTTGATTTGGTATAAACCTGGTGGTGGAATTCTTTGCCGTAAATGTGCTGAAAAAGAATACAGCTCTGATATATCAAAATTTCCTCAAGGAGTTTTTTTATCTGAGCTTAATATCCATAAGAATGATATGAAACTAAATACACAATGTATTGATTGTAATAAAAAAATGATCTAAATGATTGAGCTTAGTAAATAACACTGGTATAGTCTAGGAAATTAAACGGCCCATACAAATAAAAAGAGTTACATATGAACGTTGAGTATATCGAAGTCAAAAATATAAAAATAGCGAAGCCTTTGTACGATTTAGTTGACCAAGAAATTATTCCAGATACTGGAATAAGCTCAGATAAATTTTGGGCATCATTTGGATCTATCGTAGATGATTTGGAACCAAGTAACCATTTGTTGCTAAATAAGCGAACAGAGATCCAAGAAAATATTAATTCTTGGCATAATAATCATAAGACAAATAAATTTAATATTGAAGAATATAAAACATTCTTAAAAAGCATCGGATATTTAGCTCCAGATGCTCCAGATTTTCAAATTACTACAAGTAATGTGGATGAAGAAATTTCATCTATTGCAGGACCACAACTTGTTGTACCAGTTGATAATGCTAGATTTGCTATAAATGCTGCTAATGCTAGATGGTGGAGTTTGTATGACTCTTTATATGGTACTGACATTATTTCGGAAGAAAATAATGGTGAAAAAGGTACAAGTTATAACCCTCATAGAGGAGCTAAAGTAGTAGCTTATTGTTCAATCCTGCTTGACTCAATATTTGGTTTGCAAAACGCAAGTTTTGCACATGCTTCAAACTTTTCTCTTAAAGGTAATGATAATTCCAAAGAACTAGTTATAACACTCAGTAACGAACATGAAACACGTTTGGTAAATCCTTCAAACTTTGTAGGTTATATTGAAAATGATGAAAAAAAATTAACTAGTATATTGCTAAAAAATAATAGCCTTCATATTGAAATTCAAATTGACAGGAATCATCCAATTGGAACGCAACATTCAGCAGGCATTAAAGATGTCCTAATAGAATCAGCCATAACTACCATACAAGATTTTGAAGATTCTGTAGCGGCTGTTGATGTATTCGACAAAGTTATAGCTTACAGAAATTGGAATGAATTAATGAAGGGAACTTGCACTTCAACTTTAGAAAAAGATGGCAACGTTATTAATCGAACACTTAATCCTGATAAGAATTTCCAAACACCTGAAGGAAAAAATTTAACACTCCATGGAAGAAGTTTACTGTTAGTAAGAAATGTTGGTATTCATATGTATACTAATGCAGTTACAAAACAAAATGGAGAAGAAATACCTGAAGGGTTTCTTGATGCAATGATCACATCACTTGCAGCATTACATGATATAAATGGTAAAACCAAATATTCTAATAGCAGAACTAAGAGTATGTATATTGTTAAACCTAAAATGCATGGTCCTGATGAAGTAGCCTTTACAGTCAAATTATTCGAACGAATCGAAGAAGCACTGGGTTTGGAAAAAAATACTTTAAAAATTGGAATAATGGATGAAGAGAGAAGAACTACAGTTAACCTTAAACAATGTATATATGAAGCCAAAGAACGTATAATTTTTATTAATACTGGATTTTTGGATAGAACTGGTGATGAAATACATACAAGTATGGAAGCAGGTCCTGTCTTACCTAAAGGTGAAATTCGAAATCAACCTTGGATAAAAGCATATGAAGACCAAAATGTTGATATTGGTATTGAATCAGGTCTGGTTGGTACAGCACAGATAGGAAAAGGTATGTGGGCTATGCCGGATGAAATGAAAGCGATGATGACAGCTAAAATATCTCATCCTGAATCTGGGGCAAACACTGCTTGGGTTCCTTCTCCTACTGCAGCAGCACTCCATGCAATTCATTACCATATGGTTAATGTAAACCAGATTCAAAAAGATATTTCAACAAGAGAATCCATAAATATAGATGAGATATTAACTCCACCTCTTATGGACAAAGAACTTTCTGAAAATGAAATTCTTCAAGAATTAGAAAATAATGCCCAGGGAATATTGGGATATGTATCAAGATGGGTGGGACAAGGTATTGGATGTTCAAAAATTCCTGATATAAATAATATAGGATTGATGGAAGATCGAGCAACTCTTAGAATATCTAGCCAGCACATATCCAATTGGTTATATCATAATATTACGAGTCAAGAAGAAGTAATAACTGTTTTTAAGAAGATGGCAAAAATCGTCGATGATCAAAACAAAGACGATATTAATTATATTCCTATGTCTAAGAATTACGATTCCAGTATAGAATTCCAAGCTGCCCTAGACTTAGTCTTTTTGGGTAGAAAAACAACAAACGGATATACCGAACCTGTTCTCCATACTAAAAGGGCAGAGGCAAAAAATAGAAAATAATTACTTTTAATTAAGTCTTATTACTGTTGTGCTCTAGGTCGAGCTTCATTAACGACGAGTGATCGGCCATCAAATTCTTTTCCATTGAGATCTTCGATAGCTTTCTTAGCGTCTTCATCTGAACTCATCTCAACAAAACCAAATCCTCGTGATCGATTTGTTTCACGGTCTAATATGATTTTAGCTGAAACAACTTCACCATATTCACTGAAGATTTCTGCTAAATCTTCATCTCTACTTCTATATGGTAGATTAGCGCAATAAATATTCATTCTTTCTCCTAATTAGGACCTTTTTAAATCCTATATTCCAAATATAACATAACTACTATAACAGATATGTGTAATATTTCAATTCTATTCAGGTAAAGGGTTAATAAGATAGGTCAGAAATTACTATAGTATTAGGAATTTTCCTTAACTCCTCTGGATTTATTTTTATTTTTGTTGAACGATTACCCGAACCAACAATTAAATAATCTAATCGAAAAATTTTATCATCTAAATAAATAGGCAAATTCGATGGTAAACCAAAAATCGTAACTCCACCAATCATCATACCTGTAAGATTCTTAGTATCTTCTGCAGAGGCAAAAGATATTTTAGAGACCTCCATCAACTTTTTAACTGTTTTATTTACATCAAGTTTGTATGAAGCAAGTACCAAACATGCAACAAAGGATTTGGGTTCTTTTTTCGAAGCTACAATAATTGTGTTGCCACTATTTTCAACAGGGTAATTATATTTCTCGCAAAATGCTGCTGTATCTGCAAAATCAGGATCAATTTCAATTATTTCATGTGCAATATTATAATCTTTTAAATATGTTTCCACTAAATGCTGAATATCTATTGAGGAACTATCCATATATAAAAAACCTTTCGTTTATATCTAAAATTTTATCTTTTCGATAATTTCAACTAAAGTATAATTGTCCAAAATTTTGTTAACATGTAATACATACTCTTGTAACAATTTTATACTCATAATAGGAATAATTAAAAACCCTACATTTTTCTTCGTTATTTGTAAATCCTCCCTGTATAAGCGAAGTAATGCTATAACGATAATCCAAAATTCAAAAAAATTAGGAAATAAAAATAAAATCCATCGTTTATGAAAAATCTCAAAAAGGATCATGCCAACTATACGATATGAAAATAAAATGATACCTATTTTTTTAGCTTGTACATTGAATCGAAATAAAACTATAAAAAAAGTAACCATATAGATAAAATCAAGAAATTTATCTAATAGTTGATAATTACCTACACCACCCAAATCTATGTAATTCATCAAAAATAGATCAGAAAAATCAATAATGATTACTAGTAATGCACCCCAAAAGGGATTAATTAAAACAGGGAAAGCACCGATTGTCCGGAATATTACAATGATTATTTCTTCTGTTGTCATAATAAAGTTAGCTTATTGGGACTGTATTGCTTCCCATCTTTCGCTTGCGCCATTTACTATACCTTCAATATCTTCATGCAAGATATATCTTTCAGCTGCTAAAGACTCAGCAGAACCTCTTATCTTTGTAAGATAATCATCTTTAGAGGAATATCTTTTTTCTATAGAATCTCTTGGGTCTCCATCTTGTTCTTTCTCTGTTTCTGTACGTGGAAAAGGTATAACTGAACCTTGAAGTGGCATAAAATGACCTTCACCACCAATATTTGCATGCCGAAGTGCCCAACCTGTATGAGTCCCTAATGGGACCTGTAAATCAGGAAGTCTAACACCAGAAATCTCATTACAGTCTTTATCTAGTGCAGAAACTAAAGTTCCAAATGGTTCTCCTTCAACAGCAGGGTATTTATGAATTCCTTTATCAACATTGCTCCCATATGATAGTCTTTGCCGAACTGGTAGAGCTTTTAAAAACCCTATCTTAGGTACTCTCTCAAAAGATTCCATAAGACTTTCTCTAGTAACTGCTGTCTGATCGTCTATCCTTGGATATTGACTATCAGGTGGTTCGATCCCGTCCCTTACCCATTTATCTAAATTATCATAAACTGCCCTTTGCAAAGGACGATAATCGATTGTATTTGAAAAATGTTTTTGTCTTAATGCTTCAGGAGCTGGTGTTGTAGTAAGTGGTAGAGAACCTGCGCCATGTTTTGTTCCTGAAAAAAGATAAACTCTAACATCTTCAGGAGGATTGACATCAATAGATCCTGTAGCATCCGTATGTGCTAAAGAAGCTCCACTCCACCAATATTCAACATCAGAATTTGTCGCAATAATTTTGGGCATTGCATTTTTAGATTCTAGTCTCCATAACAAACTATCTTTAATATCTGAAATAGGGTCTAAAGTTTCAACATAAGCAAGAGCTTTTACATTTCCAACATTTCTCATATGATTACTTGAAGGTTGACCAAATCTCATGTTAAATTCACCTAAACGGGAGCTTCCAGTATGAGGAAGTAGACCATCATATACAATCCTACTTTCCTCATCAATATTTAATCCTAAATAGGCAAACTCTCTAACAAACCGCCCACTTTGTGAAGCCCCAAATGCATAGGCCTTAGTAATATTCCCAGCACAAGGATTACCTTCTTCTGTTGTGGCATATCTGAAAAAACTAGAACAATCTCTCATTGCCAAAAATCCTAAACCAATAACAGGTGCGCCAACGGTATTATATATAATTTCATACACTTTTCCTGATTCAAACCCTTTGGGTAAACATATATAATTTGAATCTCTTACTTCTTCTCCATCTGCCCACCTTGCGAAAGACCATTCATTTCTAGGTATATTTGTAACCGGACCATCCGGCCAATCACGTTCAATTAAAATAGCATTTTCATCATCTAAATTTGCTGTAGGCAAAGGATTATGCTGTCTATCTGAAAGCAATAGCTCATAAGAATCTTCCCCTAAATCAAATTGCTGATATGTTTGACCAATTAATCGCTCTCCATTTTTATCTAATGCCTCAGGTACATGAAGTCTAATTCTTCCTTCAGGCACATCAGTTTGCCAACCACAAAAAA
Source organism: uncultured Dehalococcoidia bacterium (assembly GCA_964404955.1). Classification (GTDB taxonomy): domain Bacteria; phylum Chloroflexota; class Dehalococcoidia; order Lucifugimonadales; family UBA6952; genus UBA6952. Next base: position 3,288 of record CAYOMB010000012.1, on the reverse strand, counting down.
CTACTACAGTGCCTTTTTTCATTAGGAAGCCATTACCTAAATGTGGGTCTTCATTTGATACTCTTTGTTCAGCATTATTGAAAGCTAAAACTGTTCTATTCCCCCTATTTACAACATCAAAAAATAAGTTTGAATCGTTTTTCATAGTTATTGGTTTTAATAACTGTATATCGGATGAAAATTCAACTTTTCCTTCATCGTTTGTAGGAATCAAATCAATATCAGCTATTAATTTACTATCAGGATGATTTGGATCCACTGAATAAAATAAACGTCCAGTAATAAATTCGTATTCACCTATATCTTTATATAAAGAATCGTCTCCAATTGGATTACGAGAAATGATTTCAAATCTAGTAGCTACCATAGTAAAAGTCCTAACCTTCCTTCACGATTGAAAATTTATCTACATAATACATATGCTCTAATCTTGATACAATAGAATTACTGATTTATATTGTAGTTATGCAAACTAATGAACAACTTAATATGGTAATACTTGATGACTACCACGATTTTTTTAATAAGATGGAAATTCCTAAAAGTCTTCCTTCATTTATCAGCCTAACAATTTTTAATGAACATATAAACAACGAACAAGAACTCATAAAAAAACTATATGATTACCAAATAATTGTAGGAATAAGAGAAAGAACAGCATTTACAAAAACTGTGTTGGATGGATTACCAAATCTTAAATTATTAATCACCACTGGAGCTCGAAATGCTTCCTTTGATCTTGATGCTGCTACAAAAAATAATATTATTGTATCTGGTACACAAGGTGCAGGGGAAGGACCGGTAGACCTAACATGGGGCTTAATAATTAGTTTAATGAGAGGTATACATACTGAAGATAGATTGGCTAGACAGGGTCAATGGGGAACTATAGTTGGCCCAGCATTGACTGGTAAAACACTTGGTATATTAGGATTAGGGCATATTGGACAACTTGTTGCACAAGTAGGAATTGCATTTGGAATGAATGTAATTGCCTGGAGTGAAAATCTTACCGCTCAAGTTGCTAAGCAACATGGAGCGAAATATGTAAATAAAGAAACATTATTTACTGACTCGGATGTACTATCTGTACAACTTAAGCTAAGCGATCGAACTAGAGGAATTATAGGAGAAAAAGAACTATCCCTAATGAAGTCATCTTCGTATATTGTTAATACTTCTCGTGGGCCAATTATTGATGAAAAGGCATTAATTAATGCCTTGAATACAATGAAAATTGCAGGAGCAGCAATCGATACTTTTGATATTGAGCCATTACCTAATGACCACCCTTTATTTTCAACACCTAATACAATAATTACACCTCATATAGGCTATGTAACTAAAGAAGCTTATGAAATGTATACTGAAGGTATTATTGAAAATGTATTGGCTTTTTTAAATCATAACCCAAAACGTGTACTCAATCCTACAGCTTTGAAAAATTATTTCAGCTAATAAAAATACCCTCTATTTAGAGGGTATTTTTATTCAAAGATTCTACTTTAATTATAAAGTTACTTTATCCATCAAAGTACGAGCACTATCTAATGTCTCTAAAGAACCAACTATATCAATTACTTGATTAATATCAGATTCACCAAATATATGACCAGCAGTAATTTTGAATTTATCAGTAACTTCAGATCCAGTAAGATGATGTGCTACGCCAAGTTCTACATCATGATCTTGACCATTTTTCATCTTAATACGAATTATAGCAGTAGGATCACCATCTTCAATATGTGTATGTCTTAATGAAACATCTGGGTTTTGAGAACGGGTTACCTTTTTCATGAATTCCTGAATATCTCCTTCATCAGAACGTGAATCAGTAAAAGTATTTAAATCTACTTTTTTATCAATAATTGCAGCACCAATGTTATATTCCAGGCAGAATTTTCCTTCTAAACCTTCACCAACTTCGCTTCGAATAAGAGCACCTAATCCAGGCACACCAGGTCCGATATGTTCCACTGTATTGATATCATCTGGATTAATTTCATACTTATGAATCAAATCAAGTAATCCGGTTAAAGTCTGATGATTTCCTCCACAACATGGCCATGGTTTAATTCTTGTACCTTGAGAAGATAGAAAGAAAAAATCTCCTAAAAATTGAGATACAGCAGGAAGATTACATTTTGGCCCACCAAAATTATCTGCATATCCTTGTCGACCCTCAATAATATCAGGATCTGATGTATATCCTCTTGAAGCAAGTTTAGCTGCAACAATACCGCTTCTTCCTGCGTTACCAGGATGGAATGGTTTTGTCATAGTTCCAAAATTTCTTCTTAAACCAGCTGCTTCCGATCCAGCAATACCTAAGGCCATACGTGTTTTCCATTCATCAAGACCTAAAAGTTTACTTGCTGCCACAGCAGATGCCATTGTTCCAAAAATTGCAGTTGGATGCCAGTCTCTATCAGGATGTAAATTTGCACTTAACCTAGTACCAACCTCATATCCTACCGCCCAAGCTGATAACATCTCTTTACCTGATAAGTTTAATTCTTCACCTAAGGCCAAAACAGTAGGTGTTAGGGCTACTGCGGGATGTCCACCAACTCCACCTAAGTCGTCAAAATCTTCTGCGTGACCCATTGCACCATTTGCAAATGCTGCATTAGCACTAGTAGTAACAATATCAGTTGCAATAATCCTCGCTTGTGAATTTCCACCTTGTTCTCGAGAATAATCAACCATAATTCTACCTAGCGGAGTAGTTGAACCCTGTATTGTAGTACCTAAGTAATCTAATATTGATTTTTTAGCTTGTTCATAAGCTTTTTCAGGAATATCGCTTGATTGAGCTGAAACAACCCAATTTGCCAAACTTTGTGTAGTACCCATAATCCCTCCTAATTAAATAAATATCCGTCAACAGTTTTGTCTGATGAACATAAACCCATTGTAAAGGAAAGTCAATATCAATTATTCGTTATATTATTACTACTAATAATCACTAAACGTAACTATAAATTATAGTTAATAAAAAAACGTAGTTTATTATGTTATTTATTTATAATTTGATATTCAGTTACAAAGCATTTAACATGTGTGTTTATTTACTTAAATTACCAAACTAAGCAATGATTTCAGTTTTCTATAATATAATATTACCAATACTCTTAGTAGCGTCTTTTGGTGTTTTACTTCAAAAACTGCGTCCAAGCCCTTTGGGTTTTCTTTCTCCAGCCTTATTATATATTTTGAGCCCATGCCTTGTTATAGATGGAATAATAAATGCCAATCTTCCTACAAACGTTTCTGTGAAAATAGTAA
>CAYOMB010000011.1:9293-17477 GCA_964404955.1 uncultured Dehalococcoidia bacterium | reverse complement strand
TTACTATCAACTAGTTCTTGTCCTTTTACTTTTTTCATTGCATGAGAAATCATTTTCATATAAAGATCAAAACCTATTGTTGTAATATGCCCACTCTGCTTCTTACCAAGAACTTGTCCTGCTCCACGGATTTCTAAATCTCTACTAGCTACTCGGTAACCAGAGCCTATGTCAGAAGATGCCAAAATAGTATCAAGTCTTGCTTGTGCAGGTGGGGTAATGATTTTAAATTCTGGAATTGTAAAATATGCATATCCTTGTCTATAACTTCTGCCAATTCTACCCCTTAACTGATATAGTTGTGCAAGACCAAAACGATCAGCATTATCTACAATTAATGTATTTACTGAAGGCAAATCTAAACCGGACTCTATTATTGTAGTGCACACTAATATATCGAATTTTTTGGCTACAAAATCAGTCATAACTTTATCTAAACTCTCTGGTAACATTCTTCCATGAGCTACCCCAACTCGTAAGTTTGGTATTAATTTTTGTAACTTACTTGCAATCATTTGAATAGAGTAAACTCTATTATGTAAATAATACACTTGGCCTTGTCGAGATAATTCTCTATTTATTGCCTCTGTAATTAATTCATCATTCTCTTCTGATACAAAAGTTTTAACTGGTAATCTATATTCTGGTGCAGTATCTATCGTACTCATATCTTTCAAACCTGACATTGTCATACTCAGTGTTCTGGGTATAGGAGTTGCACTCATAGATAAATAGTCGACTCCCAAACGCATTTCCTTCAACCGATCTTTTTGAAATACTCCAAATCGATGTTCTTCATCAACGATAACTAAACCTAAATTTTTTAATTTTATATCTTTTTGCAATAATCTATGAGTTCCTATACAAATATCAACTTGCCCATTTGATAAATCATTAATTATTTGTTTTTGTTCACTTTTAGGAACTAATCTACTTAACATTTTGATCTCTATAGGATACGGCTTTAATCGATTTACAAATGTCTCAAAATGTTGTGTCGCTAATACCGTTGTTGGTACTAGAATTATAACTTGAGATCCCGAGTCTACCGCTTTAAATGCTGATCGCAGAGCTACTTCTGTTTTTCCAAACCCTACATCACCACATATTAATCTATCCATAGGAGTAGTAGATTCCATATCCGCTTTTACTTCATTAATAACTCTTACTTGATCTTCAGTTTCAATATACGGAAAAGAATCTTCTAACTCTCTTTGCCATAAACTATCACTGGGGAAACTTTTTCCTTTGGCTAAATTTCTCTGAGCATATAAATCTAGTAAATCTTTAGCGATCTCCATCGTATCTTCTTCTACTTGTGCTTTAGTTCTCTTCCATTCCATTGTTGATAATCTTGATAAAGATGGGTTTGCTCCATTGGATCCCTTATATAAACTGACTCTGTGAGACATATGTGTTGGAACATAAATCTTTCCTTTATCTGCATACTGTAAAACCATATATTCTTCACCATCTCCATATTCACTCATTACAGTAGTACCAATAAACTTTCCAATACCATGATCTATATGTACAACGAAAGAATTTATACTAAAATCGTCAAGAGATACTGAAGATACTCCTCTAGTTTTATTTCCTCTAACTAATATATTTCTTTCTTTACTGTATCCAAAAATTACATCGTCACTAATTATTGATATTTGCTCTTCTTGCTCTATTACTAAACCATCTTTTAAATTACCTTCAGTTATTGTGACTATATTTTTTCTCAAGGAATTTGTTTGATCTGTTAATACTTCATAAGGAATTTCATATTCGTGAAATAATTCTTTGATTCTATTTAAATAGGAGGATATAACAATCACTACACCAGATTTAATTTTTACTTTTATATCGCGTATCAACCTATCAAATTGATTTTGATACGATAAAATGGGCTTGATTGGAACATTAAATCCTCTTGATTGTATCTCTTTTATATCTATAACCTTACCAAGTCCTTCTACTTTTCTACTAAATTCAGTATGGGAAAAGTAAGGAGATTGAAAATTATCAGGTATACGGTTTGATTTTATGTAGGTATTTTGACGATTAAATATTTCTTCATATAATTCAAAATATTTCTCAAGTATTTTTTCTTTCCCATCAATAATTACCAAACCATCATCTGCAAAGTAATCTAACAGCGAACTATTGTTGTATATACCTGCATAAAAATCTGGGAATTCAAAATTATTATTAAATACTTCACTTGAAACTTGTTTGATATTTTGAATTTCCTGCTTATATTCAATTTGACCACCAAAATATTCAATAGATTCCTTACTTGTTGGGAAAACCACTTCACTTGTAGGATAAATTGTAATATCACTTAGAACTTCCAAAGAGGTTTGGGTATTGGTATCAAAACTACGCAAACTTACTACTTCATTACCCCAGAATTCAATACGAATAGGCTTTTGGTAGATAGGACAAAATATGTCTACAATTCCACCTCTTTGACTACATTGTCCTTCCATTTCAGTAAACTTACTCAATTTATAACCAAATTGTAATAGTAGAAATAATAAATCTTTGATTGATAATGAAGTTCCTTCAGTAATAACTACACTTTTTTCTTTCATTTCAGAAGGACTGATTATTTTATTGGTAATAGCAGAAATTGGAGCAACAATTATAGGAGGATACTGATTTTTATTTGATTCAATGATTGCAGATAAAGCCTTAGATCTTTGTGTGTAAGTCATAGAGTTAATATGTAAAAACTCGAATGGTATATTTTCAAGAGGAGGATAATAAAATACATTGTTTTCAGAGCCTGTAATCATTAATAAATCATTGACTAAGGTTTCTGCTCGATTTACATCACGAGTGATATACAAAATAGGTTTGTTAAATCTAACATTTAAGGAATTAAACAAAAGGGATCTGCCACAATCAGGTACTGAGACCTCTGTGTAAAGATTGGTTTTTAATAAGTCGAGCAGACTTAAATACCAGTCAGAACTATTAAATAGTTCTAACAATTTGTGAAACACTATGTATCTCCTGTTGACTCGGTATTTACGTTGTTTTACAGTTTGTATTACTACTCTATACTAATGTCACAAATTTACCAAGAGGAACAAAACATGGACGTAAAAAAAGAAACTATCGGATTTATTGGATTAGGAATTATGGGACTACCAATGGCAAAAAATCTAATTAAAAGTAATTTTAACCTCATTGTGTATAACCGAACTCAATCTAAAACTAAGGAACTTGATGAATTGGGAGCTCGTATTGCTAAAAATCCACAAGAAGTTGCAGAAAATTCCAAATGTATAATTACTATGCTTACAGACTCTCCAGATGTAGAACAAATAATTCTCGGAAAAAATGGAGTTATTCACGGTATACAATCAAACAGTATTGTTATTGATATGAGTACAATTTCACCAAAGGTAACTCGAAATATTAACGAGGAATTAGGAAAACATCAAAGCTCATTATTGGATGCTCCCGTTAGTGGAGGTTCTTGGGGAGCTATAGAAGGTACACTTTCAATAATGATCGGGGGAAGCGATGACGATTTTAAAACTTGTTTACCCGTATTTGAAGCAATGGGGAAAAATATAATCCACACTGGCTCATCAGGTATGGGACAAACCACTAAGCTCGTAAATCAAATATTAGTAGCAGGTACTATGAATGCTGTTGCTGAAGCCATGGTTTTTGCTGCAAAATCTGGGGCAGATTTATCTACAACTATTCAAGCTGTCGGCGGTGGTGCTGCAGCTTCCTGGCAATTAAATACATTAGGACCTAAGCTGATAAATGGAGATTTTGATCCAGGATTTATGATCAAACTACAGCAAAAAGACCTAAGATTAATTATAGAATCAGCTCAAGAATTAAACGTAGCAATACCCGGCACATCACTAGTTAGTCAACTATTTGCCGGACTTTTAAGTCAAGGGTTGGGAGACGAAGGTACTCAGGCATTAGTAAAAGCCCATGAACAACTTTCAAACGTCAAAGCACGAATAAATTAAGGAGAATCTTGAACAACACTACCGTCGGAATAATTAGTCCTGGAGACATGGGACACGCTGTTGGAGCACAACTTATTAATAACAATGTAAATGTAATTACTGCGTTAGAAGGAAGAAGTGAAAGAACTAAGTCATTAGCTAAATATGCAAAAATACAAGATGTAGGAACCTTTACTAATTTAGTAAAAGATTCTGATTTGATTATATCTATATTAGTTCCTTCACAAGCTATACCTTTTGCTAAAACAATTTCAGATTCGATCAAATCCTTAGATAAATCGATTTATTTTGCAGATTGCAATGCTATAGCACCACAAACAACCAAAAAAATATCTGAATATTTTCAAGACACCTCTGCAATTTTTATTGATGGAGGTATTATTGGAGGTCCTCCAACAGAAAATTATCAACCAGTTTTTTATACTAGTGGACCAGATACAACACCTTTAGATAACCTAAATGATAAGGGTATCCGAGTTACTAACATAGGCTCTGAAATTGGACAAGCTTCTGCTATTAAAATGTGTTATGCCGGTATGACTAAGGGTACTATTGCTCTTAATATTTCTGTTTTATCTACAGCCAAAATTTTGGGAGTATATGACAGTCTTATTGCTGAGTTTAGTAAAAGTCAGTCTGAAATGTTAAAACGAATGAAAGGTATGAGTGAAGTTCATACTAAATCAAATAGATGGATCGGTGAAATGTTAGAAATCAGTTCTACTTTTGAGTCTGCAAATCTGAGTGGAATGTTTCATAAAGCTGCAGCAGACACATATGACTTTGTAAGCAAAACTGAAATTGCACTCAATGAAACACCTGAAAATTACAAAGAAGATCGCTCATTAGAAGAATTGATTGATATTTTTTCAAAATATCTTCAAGAATAATTTATCGTTCAGCCCATTCATGTATGATTTTTTTATCTCTCTTAAAAGCTAAAATAGGTAATTTGTCTAAGGGAAATGTTTGTATACTTTGAACCTCTAAATTATCAGTTCTTTCTCCACCAACAGTATGACCACTATATACAATAAGTATGATGGGATCCGCTTCCTGGGAATATACTCCAACGAGTTTATCAAGTACGACAATATAACCTGTCTCTTCAAAAACTTCACGTATTGCAGCATCTTCTACTTTTTCGCCTCTATCAACAAAACCAGCTGGAAAAGTCCATTTACCTCTTTGAGGTTCTAAATTTCTCTTGATTAATAAAATTTCTGATTCAATAGTAAATAAAACACCAGTAACAACCTTTGGATCTATAAATTCCATACGATCACAATTAGTACAAAAAAACCTATTGGTATTCTCAAAAGGTTTCAGTATCATTTCCTTAGCACATGAAGAACAATATTTTACCGTAGACATGAATTTAAATCTAATACAATTTTTAGTTAAAATTTATATTACTCCTATCATATTATAAGAAGTTAGAAAAAACATCCTCTAGAGGTTTGACACCTTTATATTGAGATTGATACAATTCATACCTGCTGGACATTTTTTTCATGAATTTCATTCAAAGGATTCTTGTGGGTAATGAAGTACAAATAATTCAAGACACTTGGATTGCTATTTTAGTAGCAACATCATTTGGAGTTATATCTATTTTAGGTATGTTTATAGCATCATTCATATTATCACCCAAAAAAAAATCTATTGATAAACTAGTTACCTATGAAAACGGAATACGACCCACACCTTTTTCCTGGTCTCAAATCCATGTACGATACTACATATTTGGAATTTTATTTCTTATATTCGATGTCGAAGCAGTTTTTATATTTCCTTGGGCTGCAGTTTTCAATGAAATTAAAGAAAATGTTAATGGAGAATATACAGTAGCATTATCAAATTTAGTATTTTATGAAATGATGGTTTTCATTGGCATACTAATTCTTGGAATTATTTATGCTTGGAAAAAAGGAGTTCTACAATGGAAATAAATCGAATGAAACCCGAATCTTGGACTCCTAAAAGAGATCATAAACTCTCAATTCCTCTTATACCAACAAGTAATGATAACTGGGAAACACCTGAATCAATAAGTTCCGGCAATGTTCCAGCACAAAGCCTTCTTCAAAAATCTGGAGCACCTGGTGTTATTACTGCAAAAATTGATCAATTATTAGCCCTCGCTAGGACATCTTCTTTATGGCCTTTAACGTTTGGACTAGCTTGTTGTGCAATTGAAATGATGAGTACATATATGGGGCACCATGATCTTGATAGATTTGGCGTAACGCCATGGCCTTCACCAAGGCAATCTGATGTAATGATTGTTGCTGGTACAGTGGTTAAAAAAATGGCAAAACCAATTCAACTACTTTATGAACAAATGCCTGAACCAAAATGGGTGATTGCAATGGGAAGTTGTGCGACTAATGGCGGACCTTATTATCGATCTTATTCCGTTGTTATGGGTGTAGATCATATTATCCCAGTGGATGTCTATGTTCCGGGTTGCCCGCCAAGACCAGAGGCTTTAATGGAAGGAATATTAAGATTACAGGAAAAAATTAAACAGGACGCTAGAAGAAATGGCTGAAGAAGAAATAACTGAATCAGTATCCGAAGAAGAAGAAGTTTCTGAAGAGTTAGATCCAATAATTGTGGAAAGAATATCTATACTCGAAAATATTCTTAGTTCATATGATATTAGTATTACTTCTTTTCTTGGTGAAATAAACATTCACATCGGAAGAACTGATATTATCGATATTCTTACAATTCTCAAAAATTCCCCTGAAACATTATGTAATTTATTCCTTTGTTTGAGTATTGTTGATTACGAAGATAGATTTGAAGCTGTGTATCACCTGCAATCTACAACCCTTAACCATAGATATGTAGTTAAATCCAGCTTAGACAAAGATAAACCCTTAATTTCTTCATGCATAGGTTTGTGGAAGGGATCTGACTGGTATGAAAGAGAAGGACATGATTTATTCGGAGTTATTTTTGAGGGACACCCAAACTTGTCCCCTCTTCTTTTGTATGAAGAATTTGAAGGATATCCAGGAAGAAAAGACTTCCCTTTTAACGACTACAAAGAATGGTAAAGTATGACTAATCAACAAAGCTTAAATAGCGTAGATATGCTGCTGAATATGGGTCCACAACACCCATCTACTCATGGAGTTTTTAGAATGGTCCTTCAAATAGATGGGGAACGTGTTATGGATGTGGAACCTTATATAGGTTATCTACATCGTGGATCAGAAAAATTATCTGAAGGAGAACAATATGCACAAATCGTCACTCTTTTTGATCGATTAGACTATTTAGCTAATTTCAACAATGAGCTTGTTTTTTGTATGGCAGTTGAAAAATTAATGGGGGTTGAAATCCCTGAAAGAGCAGAATATATAAGAGTAATTTTATGTGAACTCAATCGCATATCTAGCCATTTCCTTTTCTACGGCACTATGGGAATGGATGCTGGTGCAAGTACCCCAATATTATACGGATTCAGAGATAGAGAAAAAATCCAATCTTTATTTGAGTCTGTAAGTGGTGCAAGAATGATGCATAATTACTTCAGGATAGGTGGAGTTAAAGAAGACTTACCTTCTGATTTTTTTGAAAATATATATTGGTTATTAGAAGAAATAAAACAAGGGGTTGATCAAGCTGATAATCTACTATCCTTTAATGAAATATTCCTAAATCGAACAAGAAATATTGGATTAATAAACGCTGAAGATGCGATAGATTTTGGACTAACTGGACCAAACTTACGAGCATCAGGAGTTTCATATGATTTGAGGAAAAATGACCCTTATTCTATTTATGACAGGTTTGATTTTGATATACCAGTAGGTGACCGCGGAGATGTTTGGGATAGATATTTTGTGAGAATTCAAGAAATACGAGAATCAATTAAAATCATTGAACAAGCTTTGAAGCAAATACCTGATGGAGAAATTACAGCAAATGTTAGAAGAATAGCACGACCCCCAGAGGGTGATATTTTTGTGCATGCTGAAAATCCTCGTGGTGACTTTGGTGTATATTTAGTTAGTGATGGTTCAGATAAACCTTATAGATTAAAAATTCGTCCTCCATCATTTTGCAACTTGATGGCCTTGAGGCATATGATGAGAAATGCCTATGTATCTGATTCTGTTATGATTTTAGGTTCAATAGATATTGTATTAGGTGAAGTAGACCGATGAGTATT
>CAYOMB010000011.1:6958-9193 GCA_964404955.1 uncultured Dehalococcoidia bacterium | reverse complement strand
TTAGCTAGCGACAATTCTATACTAGCAGTAAATAATATGCATCTAGGTTTGCTTTTTGTAATAGCCTTAACAGTTGTTTCAATAACTGGATTAGTTATGGCAGGATGGGGATCTGCTAATAAATATGCAATACTCGGAGGATTACGATCAACAGCACAGCTGATTAGTTATGAAATACCTATAATTATGGTCGCTATTTCTGTATTAATAATATGCCAAACTACTGATTTAAAAGAGATTGTTGATCAGCAAAATGTCATTCCATATGTAGTTTACCTTCCGTTAGGCCTTCTGCTTTTCTTTATAGCAGGTATTGCTGAAGTTGGGAGAATTCCTTTTGATATATATCATGCCGAATCAGAAATTGTAGGAGGCCCATTTGTAGAATATAGTGGAGCTCATTGGTCAGTTTTCTATTTAGCTGAATACATCCAAACTTTCACTATAGCAGTTTTAATTACACTTCTATTCCTCGGTGGGTGGCATATACCGTTTATATCATTAGAAGAAAATATTGTGTTAGGCTTCTTTGTAACAATTATAAAATCATATGCAGTTATATTAATCATATTTTGGTTTCGTGGTACTTTTCCAAGAATGAGAATAGACCAACTTATGTCTTTCGCTTGGAAAGTTTTGATACCTTTATCATTTGCAAATGTAATATTTTCTTCAATAGTTATTTTTTACGATATACCTCTTTTAGTGTTGTCGATTATTAATATTTTGATAACCGTTCTTATGGGATATATCTTGTACAACAAATTTACAACTCCTGCAAAAATAGATGCAGAAGAAATGTTACGTAAAGCTAGAAATTATAAATTACCAGAGGGAATATAAATGTTAAGTAGTATAAAAGGTTTAATGACTACGATTTCGGAATTTTTCAGACCTATTGTAACAGCGCAATATCCTGAAAAGCATTTACCTATAGCCGATCGATACATGGGATTCCCAGTTCTTATGTATGATGGTGCTGTTGATGAACCCTATTGTACCGGATGTATGGTATGTGTAAGAAACTGTCCTACGGGATGCATGAGTGCCATAATGAAAGATAATCCAAAAAATGAATCTGGGGAAAGTAAGCGAAGAAAAATAATTGATGAATTTGAAATCAACTTAGGACGCTGTATATTATGTGGAATTTGTGTAGATGTTTGTAATTTTGATGCAATTGAAATGAGTCATCAACACGAATTATCAGTCGTCAATCGAAATGGTAATAGGGCAAATTTACAACAACTTCTAGAAATGGGTAAAAATTACCAAGAAGAAACGAACTGGGCCCCACCAGTTAAACTTACAAAGGAATCTAAAGAATAAGATGAACAGCCTACTAGTTTTTTATATATTAAGCTCAATTATAACTGTTTCAGCAATTGGTGTGGTTACAAGTCGTCATGTTGTCCATGCGACATTTTATCTATTAATTAGCTTATTTGGTATAGCTGGAGTCTATGTAGTTTTGCTTTCACAATTTTTGGCAATAGTACAAATTTTACTTTATGGCGGTGCAATAATTATCGTTATACTATTTGCATTAATGCTCACTAATATTTCTGATTTTAATTTTCAAGTTGAAAACAAACACTGGAAATATTCTCTTGTAGCTTCAATTTTATTTTTCATAACAGGGACTATTGCCTTCATCACTACTGGTGGAAATACAGTAACTGGAACTCTAGGTACAGATATGAGAAATATTGGTATAGAACTTTTTTCATATTGGGGAATTCCTTTTGAAATTGTATCAGTTATTTTGTTAGTAGCTCTGATTGGAGCAATAGTTGTATCAAATACAGAAAGTAATAAATAATGGGTGAATTAAGTCTTATACACATTCAAATCACAAGTATTATCTTATTTTCTATCGGTATCTATGGAGTTCTTTCACGCAGAAATGCAGTACTGATTTTACTCGCAATAGAACTTATGCTTAATGCCGTAAATCTCAATTTGATTGGAGTTAGCGCATTTTTAGATCAATCAAGATTTTTAGGGCATATCCTCATAATTTTCATCATAACAATTGCTGCAGCAGAAGTAGGATTAGCTTTAGCTATTGTCCTAAAACTTTATAAAGAAAAACGTAATACTGATGTTGATAAACTCGATGTTTTGAAGTGGTAACAATCTACTAAAGGAAATAAATTAATGGAAATAAATGAAGCAGCTTTACAAGCTCCAAGCAATCTGGGAATAGTATGGTGGGCACCTATCCTCTATATA
>CAYOMB010000011.1:0-6858 GCA_964404955.1 uncultured Dehalococcoidia bacterium | reverse complement strand
TTTACAAGCTCCAAGCAATCTGGGAATAGTATGGTGGGCACCTATCCTCTATATAATCTCTTTTGTTATTTTAGGACTATTAAGTAGAACCAAAATTAAATATACCTATTTTATTCCAATTATAGTTTCATTTATTAGTATTGGAATTTTCATAACTGTTTTTAGCACTTATGTAACACATACATGGGAACGTTATGGATGTGACATTATAGGAGTTTGTTGGAATGGTATCGATCCTTGGTTTGTTATTGGTGATATAAAAATGCATTTTGGGGCAATCATTGATGGCCTTACAGTAACAATGTTGGGTTTGATAACTATTGTTGGTTCTTTGGTTATTATCTATTCAGTATCATATATGCATGATGATCCAAGAAAAACCTGGTATTTTTCTTGTATATCATTTTTTATTGCAGCAATGTTATTCCTAGTTTTAGCAAACAATCTACTTCTAATTTATGTGGCATGGGAATTAGTAGGTTTAGGATCATACCTCCTTATTGGGTTTTGGTACGGAAAACAAACTGCAGTCGATGCAGCAAAAAAAGCATTTATCACTACCCGAATAGGCGATGTTGGTTTAATGATTGGTATTTTAATTTTAGGCACTAGTTTTACAACCAGTAGTGGTTCAATTGGAACCTTCCATATTCCTGACATTATTAATGCAGCTCAACAAGGAATGTATAGCACGTCTGAACTTAATTGGGCTTGTCTGCTAATTTTCCTTGGCGCAATGGGTAAATCAGCTCAATTTCCTCTACATATATGGCTACCAGACGCTATGGAGGGACCAACACCTGTCAGTGCATTAATTCATGCAGCCACAATGGTTACCGCAGGTATCTATCTTACAGCTAGGTTATATCCCCTATATGAAATTTCTACTATAGCCCTTACTGTTGTGACAATTATAGGCCTCATTACTGCTATCATTGCTGCATCAATGGCCTTAGTAATGAATGATCTGAAAAAAATTCTTGCTTATTCAACAGTTAGCCATTTAGGATTAATGATTTTTGGTATAGGAACAGGTGGATATGCAGCAGCTATGTTGCATCTAGTAGCTCATGGATTTTCAAAAGCCCTCTTATTTCTTTCTGCTGGTAATATTATGCATTCCTTGCACGAAGAAACAGACATACGGAAAATGGGGAATCTTCGACATTATATGCCGATAACTACTATTTGTTTTCTTATTGGTGCACTTTCACTATCTGGTATTCCGCCCCTTAGTGGCTACTTTAGTAAAGATATGCTCCTTCATGGTGTAACACATGGAAAAATAGATTTTACAAATATTTATTTCATACTGAGTTTAGGATTTATTTTTCTAAGTTCCCTTTATATGACAAGGGTATTTATTCTAGTATTTTGGTCCAAATCAACAACAGAATACAAAGATATTCATGAGGCACCAAAGACTATGAATATTCCTATCATAATTCTTACATTTTTCAGCATAGCTTTTGGCATTATAACGTGTGTAATTTACCAAGATACGCTGTTTGATATTATGCATTTGGTTACATGGGGCTTTCTTGATGATCCACTTCATTTTGAATTTGATTTAATACTAACGATACTTTCAGTAGGATTTGCACTCAGCGGTATCATTGCTGGATATTTTTTATATCAAGAAAATTACGCAAACAAATCTGTATTCCATTCTGGATTATTTAAATCATTAAATAATCTTATTTCACGTAAATACTATTTAGATGACGCATATAATTGGATAGTTACAAATATCGTGAACAAAATAACGACTATTGTATCCTATGTTGATCGAGCATTTGTAAATGACATTGGAATAAACAGTCCTGGAGAAGCTATTCGAGCAACTTCAAATAAATTACGGTATATACAGACTGGAAAAGTATATAACTATGCCCTCTTTATTGTACTTAGCATATCTGTGATTGTACTTATCTGGATATTTATTGAAACTGGTAAAATCTTATAGGAGAACTCATTGGATAGTTGGATATTACCTTTAATACTTATCGTACCCGTACTAACACTACTGGCTATATTGTTTATACCCAAAAATAATGATGGAATTATAAAAAATATAACCATTTTTGGTTCAGCTATTTCTGGGATTCTTTCATTATACGTCTTTATGGCATATGCTCAAACCAGAGATCCAAATCAATTCGATTTTTCTATGGTTTGGTTTCGCAATTTATCTATTCGATTAGATTTTGGCGTAGATGGTATATCGGCATTAATGGTTTTATTAGTTGGAATTGTATATCTAACTGGGACTCTTATTTCTTGTAAAATAAATGAAAGAATAAAAGAGTTTTTTATTTTATATATCTTATTAATTATCGGCGTCTATGGCGTATTTATCTCACAAGACCTCTTCTTCTTCTTCTTCTTCTATGAATTGGCAGTCGTCCCAATGTATTTACTAATTGCCGTTTGGGGTAGCAGTTCAGACTTTAAAACATTTACAAGAACAAAAGAATATGGGGCATTAAAATTAATGCTTGTCCTGGTAGCAAGTAGCGTACTTATTTGGATTGGAATTTTATCCACATTCATTGTTGCTAATCAAAATAGCTTCTTATTTAAAGACTTAATAGATGCAAATATTGGAAAAGATTTCCAGATTTTTATTTTCCCATTCTTTTTAATTGGTTTTGGAGTTTTGGCTGGGTTGTGGCCTTTTCACACATGGTCACCAGACGGACATGTTGCTGCGCCAACTTCTGTGAGTATGGTTCATGCAGGGATATTAATGAAATTGGGAGCATATGGAATTTTACGAAGTATAGAATTTTTACCGGCAGGTGCTCAAGAATGGATGTGGCTTTTACTAATTCTAGGTACAATAAACGTAGTGTATGGAGCATTGTCAGCAATGGCTCAAAGTGATCTTAAATATGTCATTGGATATAGTAGTGTAAGTCATATGGGCTATGTCTTGATGGGACTAGCAACTTTGAATGTGATTGGTACAGCCGGAGCAGTATTACAAATGTTTTCTCATGGAATAATGACAGCATTATTTTTCGCATTAGTAGGAGTAATATACGAACGAACGCATAGTAGGGATATAGAAACACTTGATGGTTTAATTAAACCTATGGGTATTGCCGGTACCTTGTTTGTTATTGCTGGATTAACGTCTCTTGGCCTACCGGGATTAAGCGGATTTGTTGCAGAATTATTCATATTTATTGGTGTATTTCAAACAAACCCTTTCATGGCAATATTAGGTGTCATAGGAGCCGCTATAACTGCTATATATATCCTACGATTAATTGCTAGAATATTTTTTGGTACTGTTTCCGAAAAATGGGCAAATTTACCTGATATTAGTAGATTTGAATTAATACCATCTGTAATTCTTGTATTCTTTATAATATTTATGGGTGTTTTGCCAATCTATTTTATTGATGCTGTGGATGAATCAGTAAAACAATTAATTAACTCATATTTGTCAAACTTTGTAGCTGGATAACACATGGAAAATATAACAAACAATTTATCATACCTTATACCTGAAATTATAATTACCATTCTTGGTTTTATAATAATAGGCATTGGAATTTTTACCCGTATAAGAAATAAATTTGTACTCCCTTTTGTTTCAATCAGTGGACTGATTTTTACCGCGATTTACATTACATTTTTCTTTAATTTTAGCAACATTCATATACTATCAACAACAGATCACAATCAAATGAATGACTTATTTATATATGGGGGTTTATTAAAATTAGACTCATTTTCCTTACTTTTTAAATTTATATTTATCATTCTTGGTATTTTCATAATCCTTATGTCAATCGATTATGTTGATAAATATGTAAACCATGAAGGTGAATTTTATGGACTAATCATCCTTTCAATTGCAGGTATGATGATAATGTCTGCTGCAAATGAATTACTAACTGCCTATATTGGTCTAGAGTTACTAAGTTTTAGTCTATATATATTAGTTTCGCTAGGAAATGACCCTGAAAAAACAAATGAATCGAGTATTAAATATATTTTACTTGGAGGATTTACTTCAGCATTAGTTCTTTATGGTATAAGCCAAATTTATACAGAACTTGTTAAAAATGATATTGTTAACCCCACTTTCTTTTCATCAATAGGTATCTATGCAACTCAATATGAAAACTTTCCGCCGCTTTTCATTTTTGGACTATTCCTCTTAATTACAGGTCTCGGATTTAAAATTGCTGCGGTTCCATTCCACACATGGGCTCCTGATATTTATGAAGGTGCACCATTACCAATAGCAGGCTATTTAGCTACTGCATCAAAACTTGCTGGAATAGCTTTGATCCTTAGAATTTTCGCTGAAATTTTTGAAGGTTCACATTCAAGTCTCATTATAATTGTTGCCATTTTGGCAATTCTAACAATGTCCTTAGGTAACATTACAGCTATAGCCCAAACAAAATATCGAAGACTTATAGCATATTCAGGAATCAGCCATATGGGATATATTCTAGTTGGATTAGCTACAAATACAATAGATTCTTATAGTGCAGTAATACTACATTCAATAGGATATGCGTTTTCCGGGTTGCTGATATTTGGTGTTTTAATTTCTTTTTATAATAGAACTAATAAAGAAAATATTAGTGATTTATCAGGGTTATATAAAACAAATTCATTCCTTGCACTTTGTTTAACTATTGCGTTGTTATCAACAGCAGGTTTGCCATTTTTTGTAGGTTTTATATCCAAGTTTTATCTATTTTTGGCAGCCGTTGAACAAGACTTATTATGGCTTGTAATCATTGCCTTAATAAATAGTCTGATTTCTCTCTATTACTATTTAATGGTAATAAAAGAAATGTATGTAAATGAACCTGATGATATACAAGTAATCTCTACAAACAAGATAGAAAAATTAGTATTAATTACGTCATTAATTGGTGTAATTGGTCTAGGAATTTATCCTGAAATAATTATGGACGCAATTAACAGTGCTTCAATTTCAGTTTTTATACGATAAACAAGGGATAATATGTCAGATACCTTCCAGATAAAATCAATAATTGCTCACGAAATTTTAGATTCCAGGTCTAATCCAACTATAAAAGTATCAGTAACATTATCTGATAATACTGTGGGTACTGCTAATGTTCCTTCCGGAGCAAGTACTGGCGCACATGAAGCAATTGAGTTGAGGGATAACGATAAGAATAGGTTTTCTGGTAAAGGAGTCTTAAAAGCAGTCTCTAATGTAAATAACATCATTGCAAATAAACTAAATGGTATGAATTTTTCAAACACTGAAGATATTGATAAAACACTCATCGATTTAGATGGAACCGAGAATAAAGCTAATTTGGGAGCAAATGCTATTTTAGGTGTATCACTTGCAACAATTCATGCAATTTCAAATTCAAGCAGTATTCCTCTCTATCAATACATTTCAAATATAACCAATAGTACTATGTCTCTTCCAGTGCCAATGTTCAATATTTTGAATGGAGGAAGTCATGCTTCTAACTCCACAGATATTCAGGAATTCATGATCATCCCTTCAGGATTAAACTCCTTCAGCGAAGCTCTACAATTCGGAGCAGAAACCTACCAATCACTCAAATCTTTACTTTCTCAAGAAGGTAAATCGACTAATGTAGGGGATGAAGGCGGATTTGCTCCAGAAATGAAATCTAATCAAGCCGCAATAGAAATTATTTTAAAAGCTGTAGAAAATGCTGGTTACAAAATAGGAAAAGATTGTTATTTAGGGCTAGACATCGCTGCTTCTGAATTCTATAAAGATCAAAAATATCACCTTAAAAAAGATAACTTAGATTTAGATAGTGATGAAATGGTCAACTACTTAATTAACTTAGTTAATTTATATCCTATTTTAAGTATTGAAGATGGATTAGCAGAAGATGATTGGAACGGATGGGCCAATTTAACACAGCAAATTGGAGGTAAAATCCAATTAGTTGGAGATGACTTGTATACTACCAATGTCGCGAGACTGACTAAAGGTATTAATGAAATGAGTAGTAATTCTATTCTTATCAAATTTAATCAAATTGGAAGTATAACCGAAACTTTTAATACGATAGAATTAGCAAAGAATGCAAAATGGAGTAATGTCATTAGTCATAGATCCGGGGAAACAGAAGATACAACTATTGCTGATTTAGCAGTCGGAACTGGAGCTGGACAAATAAAAACTGGAGCACCAGCAAGAAGTGAAAGAGTTGCAAAATATAATCGATTATTAAGTATTGAAGACGAGTTAAAAGGAAGTGTATCATACGCAGGGAAATCTGCGTTTCCTTTTTTATCATAATAATAAGGATTAAAACATGGTAACAAAAATAGGTATTAATGGGTTTGGGAGGATTGGTAGACAAATACTTAGAGTTATAATGGAACAATACCAAAGTGACCTAGAGGTTGTATCTATCAACGACGGTGGAAGTATCGAAACCAATGCTCACTTATTCAAATATGACAGTACCTATGGGACTTATAATGGAACAGTTACCCATAACGAAAATATTCTCGAAATAGATGGTCATAAAATAACTAAAACAAGTGACCGTAACCCTATGAATTTAGATTGGTCTAAATATGGCGTTGACATAGTCGTAGAATCCACAGGAAACCTTACTGATAGAGAAAGTGCATCAACACATCTCAATAGTGGTGCGAAAACAGTATTAATTACCGCTCCTGCCTCTAATGCAGACCTGACAATGGTTTTAGGAGTAAATGAAAATGAGTATGATCCGAAAAAACATAAAATATTATCTAATGCATCTTGTACTACAAATTGTGCAGCTCCATTAGTGAAAGTTCTTCATGATAATTTCAGTATCAACCAAGGTCTAATGACAACAGTACATT
>CAYOMB010000010.1:11036-17626 GCA_964404955.1 uncultured Dehalococcoidia bacterium | reverse complement strand
TACATAGCATATAAGCAATAGTATCCCAAATATAACTGGAATAAGAGCAGTAATTGAGGATACTTCAACATATCCCCATAAACCCATTGCAATAAGAGATATGGAATTTATTAAATTTGATTTTGCTGGACTCATAGTTTGTATTTTCCTTGTTATTTAAAATCGTTTAATATTATTAAACTTTAGGGATATGAAGCTGTCAATTTTTTATTTGATTTGATGAATCATATCTATAGAATTTATTTTTAGAAATATAGGTGATGAATATGAATAAGAAATTACCCAAAGTACATATAATTGCAACTGGTGGAACTATATCTGGTATTGGTGCTAATCGACTTGATTATACTCAATATTCCGATACAGGAAATCGTTATACAGTTGAACAACTTATAGAACGAGTTCCTGAAGTAAAAAACATTGCAAATTTAACCTGCGAAAATTTATTAGCTACTGGTAGTACCAATATTACTCCAAAAGATTGGTTAGTAATTGCAGAACGTGCTAATACACTCTTAAAAGAGGATATTGATGGTATTGTTATTACACATGGTACAGCTACTTTAGAAGAAACAGCCTATTTTTTACATCTTACAATTAAATCTAATAAACCTGTGGTATTAACTGGAGCTATGAGACCTCCATCATCAATGAGTACAGATGCAGATATTAATTTACTTGATGCTATTCGTATTGCATCTAGTGGCAACGCACAAAATATGGGTGTAATGGGAGTATTAAATAATCAAATCCATTCGGCTAGGGAAATCATTAAAATGAATACCTTACGTGTTGATACTTTTCAATCTAATGATTTAGGCTTTTTAGGTTTTGTAGATTCAGATGGGCAAGTAATTTTTTATCGTAATTCTACAAAAACTCATACCTATGAGAGTGAGTTTAGTACACATAATTTAGATCAGTTGCCAAGAGTTGATATTGTCGTTGCTTATTCTGGTGGTGATGGTTTATTAATTGATGCTGTGAAAAAAAATGCATCTCAAGGATTGATACTTGCAGGGTTTGGATCAGGTACATTGCCAACAGTAATGAAAGATTCTGCTCTTGAATTGGTTAAAGATGGCATTCCAGTTGTTTTGGCATCTCGGTCTATTATGGGTCGGATTGTACTTACAGAAAAATTTAAAGAAGAAGGTTTTATTACTTGTGATAATTTATCACCTCAAAAAGCTAGAATATTACTTATGTTAAGTCTATTACAAACCAGTGATACACAAAAAATACGAGCTTTTTTTGAGAAGTATTAGAATCAACTTATTCATTAAAACTGTATATAATAAATTCATCGATTATTTCATTATCGATATTTTTGAAATAACCTTTCGCTTTAGTTGGATCTTTATCGACATGGAACGTAATAAACAGAGCGCCTGATTTAGCATTGTGATCTGAAGTATAGATTTTTGCCCACTCTTGATTACAGCCATAGGGATAAGTTACGGGCCTACATCTCTCTTGATCTCGTATACTTTCTCCTCCAATACCAGAAACAAATACAAATGTTGATCCTTTTTGATTTTCAGTTTCTTTGGATATTTTGATTAAGTTTGGTTGATCCCATTCTTGATGAACTTGCTGGTTTATAGTATTGGTTAAAGTCTTTGTTCTTGAGTATGTATGTTCATGACCTGTAGCTATTATTGCTCCACCTTTTCTACATTCCTCATAAGGTTCCCAACCTACTGCATCTTTTTTTCCACCTATTTGCATTTCTTTTTGATTTTTATGCCAAGTACATATTTTCCATATGGAATCATTGTTTTTTAAGGCATGATTTATATAACTATCATGATTGTCTCCAATCTCTCCAACTCCAGATAAAACAAAAAATAATCCTTTATAATTACATGTAGATTTAATACCAAGATTACCAACACACGTAATATCAAGATTATTATCAACTCTTTGCTGTAACAATTTTTGATAAGTTGGCCAGTTCCCGCCATCATGATTCCCAATTGTTCCAAAGTAAGGAAAATTAGGTCCCAAGATATTTGTTATTTGCGCATCCCAATCAAGTGCAGTACCTATGTAACTTTCACGACCACGTAAATATTTAATGATAGAGTTACAGCAACCATAATCTCCTGCATGTATTACCATGTCTGCTTTCTCGTCTTTGATTAATTGTAATACTTTTTTAGCATTTTCATTAATTCCCTGATCTGCTATAAATGCAACTTTTAATTCTTTAGTTGTTTGTTTTGAATTGAAATTTGAGGATGTTGTTGAGTCATATTTTGATGTCGAATCTTTAGGAGGTATTATTGTCTGTGTATAGACATCAGAATCTTTTTCGTTAAATTGAGAACAACCTGTGTATAGCAGAATTAGAGATATAAAAACGAATAGCTTTTTATAATATTGCATTGTTACTTGTGGGTGAGAAATATATTGGCTCCGCAGGTAGGACTCGAACCTACGACCAATCGGTTAACAGCCGACCGCTCTACCACTGAGCTACTGCGGATCATTAGGAGAAAATCGTATAGGATTTGTATCTAAAAAGCAAGTCTATTTTTTATTTATAGGGGGTTCATTGTTGGCTACTTGCCACATGTACCAAGAACCAATTGAACGGTATGGCTTCCATTTGGAAGTAATTTTTTCTATCTCATCTAATTTCGGATTTTCTTTATTGAAATATACAATTCGAAGACCTTTAATTAATCCCGCATCACCATGAGAAAATATATCTTGTCTTCTTAAGGAAAACATTTGAAACATTTCAGCAGTCCAAATACCAATTCCTCGTAATTTTATGAGTTTTTCAGTTATAAATTCATTTGATTTATCACTAAGAGAGCTGAGGTAATCTGGTTCTTGAATGATAACTTCAGCTATTTCTTTCATACTTCTACATTTAGCATATGATAATCCACATATTCTTAAATCTTCAGTTGAAGTTTGTATCAAGAATTTTGGGGTAAATGCAGTTATCTTTCCTAAGGTATATAATCGGTCTTTTATCGTACGAGCAACTTTTGTTGATAATTGTTGAGATACAATTGAGCTAATTAAATTATCAAATAGATTAATATCCTTATCTACTTTTTTTGCAAATGGAGATATACCAAATTGTTGTATAAGAGATTCCATTTTCTCATCTACTTTTATTAAATGAGTCTTGATAGATTTCCAATCTTTCATTAGATAACTTCTTCAGCATGAAGAGCATCAAGCTCTTCTTCTGAAAGATTGAGGAGTTCTGATAAAACTTCTCTAGAATGTTCTCCAGGTAGAGGAGCGTGTCCTATTTGATACCCACTTCTACTAAAATGAAAGATATCCCCTATAGCATTGATACGGCTTACATTAGGCGCATCAGTAATGTAATCGTCAATTTCTTCGATAATATTTCGTTCTCTCATATGGGGATCATGCGCGGCTTCCGCAATTGTATTAATTTTTTGTATAGGGACTCCATGAGGTGAGAAAAGATTTATAACTTCATCACGAGTTTTTTCAGAAAACCATTGTGATAAATAACCTTCTATTTCAACAGCGTTTTCTGTTCTTCCTTGGCGGGTTGCATATCGTTCATCATCTATCCATTCTTTTTTACCTACAACTTCAGCTGCTCTCTTCCACATTCTTGGGCCAGTAGAAATAAGATAAATCCAACCATCTTTACATTGATATGTGTTTGTAAAAGTATTACCGTTACCTGTTCTTCTAGGAGCAGCACCTGTTTTTAAGTATGTGGATATTGGGATTTCTGCAGTTGTATAACCTGTATCTGCTAAACAAACATCTAAGCTTTGACCTTCACCAGAAACTCGTGATTCCCACAAAGCAGACAGAGCACCTATAGTTGCATGAAGAGCTGTTATTCTATCAATTAGTGGGAAGGAACATTTAAATGGATCCATTCCTTCTGTACCTTGTGTTGTCATTAATCCACTAATTGCTTGGCCTATTGGATCGAAACCTACACGGTCTTTATAAGGTCCAAATTGGCCGTAAGCTGAAACATTAACCATGACGATTTTTGGATTTAATTCCTTCAGTTTTTCATATGAAAAGCCTATTTCTCCAATAACTCCAGGGCGGAAGTTTTGAATAAATATATCTGCACTTTTTACTAATTCGGAGAGAATATTTTTACCCTCATCCGAATATAAGTTAAGTCCTAGGCTTCGTTTACCGCTGTTATATTGAACCCAGTAATGTTGGCCATTAGTTCTACTTTCTTCACCTTTAGGAGGTTCTATTTTAATAACATCTGCACCGAGTCTATATAACATAAGACCACATCTTGGCCCTGCCTGATATCTTCCTAAATCTAGTACCCTTACACCTTCTAATGGTCCACCCATTATTATCCTCCTAGTTATATGAATTGATTATCTGAACTTTTTACTATACCTTTTTCTTCCATTTCTAGAGTAGTTTTTTCGTTGAAGCCCAACCATTCTTGTAAAATTTCTCTCGTATGCTCTCCAACTACAAACGCTCTTTCAGTTATTTCAGCAGGAGTTCTAGATAATCTTACAGGAGTGTTAGATACCAGGACTTCTTTTTCAATTTCTCCAGGTACAGGTAATGAAATGATAGTATTTCTGGCTTTTATATGAGGATCATTAACCATTTGTTCGATATTGTTAATTGGTCCTGTTAATGCTATACCCTCAAGCACTTCAAACCAATAATCACTATTTTTTTGTTTTATTATATTAGATAAAATTGGCTCTAAAATGCTATGGTTTTCAGTCCGTTTTGGATTTGTATCAAATCTTTCGTCTGTTGCAAGCTCTTCTATGCCAAGAATTACACAAAACGCTTCCCAGTCTCTGACACCAGCTACGACAATCCATCCGTCTTTGGTTTCAAAAGCCTGAAAGGGGGTAGTTAGTGGATGTCTTGCACCTACTCTTTGGGGAACTTCGCCCGTTGCTGAGTATCGAATAATGGCATTTTCTAAATTGTATATCACACTTTCAACCATGCTAATATCAATTTTCTGACCTTTTCCACTAAGTTCTCTTTCATAAAGTGCAGACATTATTCCCATAGCCATATATGTTCCACCAAGAGTATCACCGATTGAAGAACCGGCTCTCATTGGTCCCCCATTAGGGTCTCCAGTTATACTCATAAAACCACTAAACCCTTGAGCAATTACATCAAGAGCTCCTCTTGAGGAATAAGGGCCAGTTTGTCCGAATCCTGAACATGAAGCAAAAATAAGTCTTGGATTGGTTTTGCTCAATTCTTCATAATCCAAACCAAGTTTAGCCATAGTTCCAGGTGAAAAATTTTCAGTAACTATATCTGCTTTATCAATCAACTCTTTAACTAATTTAATCCCCTCGGGATTTTTAAGATCAACCTGAATTGATTTTTTGCCTCTTTCTAAGGAATATCTATAAGTGCTAATTCCATTTACAAAAGGCCCACTACCTCTACTATCATCTTTAGCATCAACCTTGGCTATATTTACAACTTCTGCACCGAGATCAGATAGAATCATTGATCCAAATGGGCCTGCTAGAACGTGGGTAAAATCAATTACCTTAATTCCTTTTAAAGGTCCTTTCTTTTCAGTAGTCATATATCCCCCTAAATCAATTATTTTGATTTTCTTGTGGTAAGAAAATCTACAAAACCATCTCTTGGATCTACTGGTTTCATCCAGCTTCCAACAGCATCTCTTTCTAAATGTAATCTGTCTTCATATCCGATTTTAGTACCCTCATGAAGTAATGTTTTTATTCCTTGGATCATACCTGCATGTCCAGCTGCAATTAATTCTGCAATTTCAAGGGATTTTGGCATCACCTCTTCTGGCGCAACTAAATGATTTAGTAAACCAATTTGAAAAGCTTCATCAGCTTTAACTTCTCTTCCTGTAAACATGAGTTCTTTTGCTTTGGCCATACCTACTACCATAGGTAGGCTCCATGTCGAATTTGCTTGTCCATACGTTGCTGCTAGATATCTGAAACTAGTTTTTTCTGAACCAACTCGGATATCAAATGTAGAGGATAATAATGCTGCTCCACCGAATGCAATTCCATTAATAGCTCCAATAGTTGGTTTTTTGCTGTTTGCAATTAGCCAGCTAAAGTTACTTGCTTTTTTAATTTTTTCTCTATGAATAACTCTTTCTTCATCGGTCATAGCTGCGACTTTTACTTGTTCTTTGATATCTCCACCAGCAGAAAAAGCGCGACCTTCGCCTGTAAATATAACAGCACATATATCTTGATTACTTTCTACCTCTTCCATTGCTTGAACCATTTCAAGTCTTAAGTCTGAATTCATAGCATTTAGAGATTTAGGTCGGTTTAAAGTAATTATCGCAATTTTATTTTTATGTTCAAATTTAATGTTTTCAAATCCCAATTTTAGCCTCCAAAAAAATTTATACCAGCGGGAGTTTAGCTAACAAATATAAAATAAGTTTTATTGATACACAAGTCCATTGACATTAGTTAGGTGTGGTAAATACAATGTACCAACTCAATTCGTCAAAAAAGTTGTATAAAATAGATATTTGGAGGCATTATGAACGTTCCTTATGCGTCAAGACCAACAGTTTACTCAAATAATGGAATTGTATGTTC
>CAYOMB010000010.1:0-10936 GCA_964404955.1 uncultured Dehalococcoidia bacterium | reverse complement strand
ACGTTCCTTATGCGTCAAGACCAACAGTTTACTCAAATAATGGAATTGTATGTTCTACATCTCCGTTGGCTGCTTCAGCAGGAATTAAAGTACTTGCAGATGGTGGCAATGCTTTTGATGCTGCACTAGCAACTGCTGCAGTTGAAGCGATAACAGTCCCTGGAATGTGTGGATTTGGTGGTGAAGTCTTTGCTATTTTTTATGATGCTAAAACAGGTAAAACACATGGTTTAACTTCTACTGGAATGGCACCAAAACAAGCTACGCCAGAGTATTTTGCATCAAAAGGTTATTCTGAAATGCCAGGTATAGGTCCACTTGCTGCTTCACCTCCAGGTGAATTGGCAGCATATGAATACTTCAATACTAATTATGGGACTATGCCCCTAGCAGACTTATTGCAACCAGCAATTAAATATGCAGAAGAAGGCCATCCAATAACTCCGAGAGCTGCTCGCGTTTTTGAAGGTGCGAAAGATAAAATAGCCCAATTCCCTTCATCAGCTAAAGTATTTTTAAAACCTGATGGATCCTTATACGGGGAAGGGGAAATGTTTAAAAATGTTGATTTAGCAAATACCCTTAAAATTGTTGCAGAAAAAGGTATTGATGCTTTTTACAACGGCGAGATTGCCGAAAAAATAGTAACAGAGTTTCAATCTGCCGGAGGTATAATGGACAAGGAATCTCTGGCAAATCATAAAGTCGAAGTATATGAGCCAATAAAAACAGAATATAGAGGTTATACTGTTGCAGAAAATAGGCCACCCTCTCAGGGAATGATACTTCTTGAAATGCTGAATATAATTGAGGGATTTAACTTGTCTGATTATGGACATTTGAGCCCTGAAGCAATTCATTTAATGATAGAAGCTAAAAAACGAGTCTTTGCTGATAGAAATGAATATTTAGCTGACCCACATATCGAAGATATTCCACTGGACACTCTTATTTCTAAAGATTTTGCTGATTCTAGAAGAGATACCATAGATCCATCAAAAGCTAGTATAGAGGTTGGGCCCGGCCCCGTTATTGCAGAAGGTACTGATACCAGTTACTTTTGTGTAATTGACAAAGAAGGAAATGCCTTATCATTCATACATAGTCTTTATAATGGATTTGGCTCTGGATTTGTCGCTGAGGGTACAGGTATTGTATTTAATAATCGACAACAGGGGTTCAGATTAGAAGAAGGACACCCTAATACTGTTCAACCTGGTAAACGACCTATGCATACTTTAAATGCTTATATCGTTCTAAAAGATAATAAGCCGTTTATTATCTCTGGTACACCAGGTGCAGATTTCCAACCTCAAGGTAATTTACAAATTATTACTTCAATTATTGATTATGGTTTGGGGGCACAAGAAGCAGTTGACGCACCACGATGGTATAGTATTCCTGGAAGCCATCCACCCACAGTTAATGATCCATTTGAAGTACAAGTCGAACCAAGAATGCCTGAGTCAATTACGGATAATTTACAAGGAAAAGGTCACACAATAACATGGGGTCAAGAAGGCATAAGTCATGGAATTGTTCAACTTATATGTGTAAATCCTGAGACTGGTGTTTATGCTGGAGCATCTGATCCTCGTGGGGATGGTCACGCATCAGCATTATAAGTCTATCCATCGTCTTCTAAAGTTGAAGTGTCTCCTTCGGGTAGTCCTAATTCGCGAGCTTTTAGAAGTCTTCGCATAATTTTACCGGATCTTGTTTTAGGCATAACATCGATAAAGTCTATTTCGCGTGGAGCTACTCCGGCAGATAGTTTGTCTCGGGCAAATCCAATTAACTCTCTTCTTAATTGATCAGTAGCTTCATAATCAGGGTTTAAAGTAACAAAGGCTTTTACAACTTCCATAGCTATTGGGTCTGGTTTACCTATAACTCCTGCTTCTGCCACAGCTTCGTGCTCTATTAGGGCACTTTCAACTTCAAAGGGGCCTACTAAATGTCCAGCTGTATTGATAACATCGTCAGCTCTTCCTTGGAACCAAAAATATCCATCTTCATCAATAGAAGCTTGATCTCCAGTAATATACCACCCTTTTTTAAATCGAGAATTATACATCTCATCTTGTTGCCAATAAGCAAACATTTGTGATGGCCAACCAGGTCTTACAGCAAGTATTCCGCTTTCTCCAACTCCTAATTCATTGTATTGATCGTCTAATATTCCCATAGTCACTCCAGGAAATGGTTTTCCCATCGATCCAGGTCTGATATTTGTTGTTGGATAATTCGCACACATAATTGCCCCAGTTTCAGTTTGCCACCAATTATCATGTATGGGCATTTTATAATTCCTATTACCCCAAACGACAGCTTCTGGGTTTAAAGGTTCTCCAACAGAGCCAATAAATCTTAATGAAGTAAGGTCATATCTTTGAACTACAGCTTCTCCAGCTCGCATAAGTAATCGTATAGCTGTTGGTGCTGTATACCATACAGTTACACCATATTTTTGTATTATTTCATACCATGAAGCAGCTCCAAATCCACCTTCATAAATAATTTGAGTTACACAGTTTGTCCAAGGGGCCATCATTCCGTACGAAGTCCCTGTAACCCACCCTGGATCAGCAGTACAAAAATAAATATCTCCTTCTTTCAGATCCAAAGCCCACTTCCCTGTTAACCATTGTTGAACAACTGCTTGATGTCGGTGTAAAACTCCTTTTGGTTTTCCAGTTGAACCTGATGTGTAATGCATAATGGAAAAATCATATTGTGTTGTAGGTTCAAGTACAAAGTCAGCCGCAGTAACTTTATTCATTAAATCGTAATAAAGTAATACTTTTCCATCTGGTTTGATATTTGAAGAATTTTGTTTATCAATAACAATTACTTTTTGAAGAGTTTTTATTTCTGGAAGCATGCTGTCTATCTTTGCTTTTAGTTCAGGAGTTGTTATTAGGAAACTAGCTCCTGCATCTTCCATTCGGTCTCTTACTGGGTCTGGACCAAATGCGGAGAATAGCGGTGCTATTACCCCTCCAGCTTTAAGTATTCCCATAGCTGCGAAATAGAGTTCTGGTATTCTATCCATAAATATGAAAACCCTATCTGCTCTTTGCATACCGAGGTCTTTCATTACTTGGCCAAATTTATCCGATTCTTCTTTGAATTGAGAATATGTGTAAGTCTCTTCGGCTCCATTTTTTCCTATCCAAATTAAAGCCTTTTGTTCTCCTTTACCATTATTTACATGTCTATCAACAGCTTCATAAGCGTTATTCAATCCACCATCAGGAAGCCAGTCCAAACCAGAAAATCCATCTCTAAACCAATCAAAATCTAACTTAGTAGACTGGTAATCAACGAGATTTGGAGTTTCTTTCATATCTGTTACAGGTGGTTTCATTATTTCTTCAAAAGCCATAGTAGTCCTCCTCAATTCAATGTACAGAAATTCTATATTTCAAGTAGGGATGAGTCAATGCAAATTATCCAAAGTTTTACCACTTTATATGTAGACAGTTATTTAAATATGCATGGTAATATAACCAAACGTTACTTAAATTTAGGAGAAATTATTATGGGTAATATACAATCAGAAATTATACAAACAAATATAAATGGAGTCTCAGCAGAAGGATATTTAAGCAAACCTGCTAATTTGGATTCAAAAGCACCGGGTATTGTAGTTATACAGGAGTGGTGGGGTCTTGATGATCATATAAAAAGTATTACTGAGAGATTTGCAGAACAAGGTTATATTGCTATTGCACCTGATTTATTTCATGGTAGTGTCACAACAGAACCTAGTGAGGCTATGAAATTAACACAAGCAATGGACCAAGCACGCGCTCGAGAAGAAATAGATGCATGTGTTGCTTATATACAAAATAGTGAAGATTCTTCTGGGAAAGTGGGTATCGTAGGTTATTGTCTAGGTGGTGGGCTTTCTATTCAGAGTGCATGTGAAAATAGCAATATTTCTGCATGCAATATTTATTATGGAGGAAATCCAGATTTAAATTCTGTACAAAATTTAAAAGCACCAGTTTTGGGTATTTATGCAGAAAATGATGAGCGTATAACTTCCACAGTCTCAGAGCTAGAAAAAGCATTGAATGATAACGGAATCGTAAATGAAATAATTATATATCCTAATGTCGATCATGCTTTTTTTAATGATACTAACCTACCGGTTTATAACAAAGAAGCAGCTGAATCAGCTTGGAATAAAACATTAACTTTTTTCTCTGATAATTTACGTTGAACTTATCAAGAGAAAAGGATACCCTAGTATCTTGTGTATAGAATTATAAGAAGGAGAGATTATCAATGTGGGGACGGGATATTAAAATCCACAGTGGCTTATCACTACTTGATATGGTTATATCTAGAGATAAGGGATCTATAAATATAGTTGTAGATTTTATAGCTATAATTTCATTCGTAGCAGCAACAGGATTAGCAGCTCAGTTTAAAGTTTATTTAAATCCTGCAGTGCCTATAACAGGGCAAACGTTTATAGTACTCATGGCTGGTGCAGTTCTCGGTATGAAAAAGGGATTTATTGCGATGAGCCTTTATGCTGTTTTAGGATGGGCAAATCATATTGGTATTCTAAGTTTTTCAATGTTTGCAGGAAGTTTTTTAAGTAAAGGATATGTTATAGGATTTGTAGTTGCAGCTACTGTTATTGGTTACTTTGTTGAACAAGGATGGGGGAGAAATCCTCTTAGGTTGGCAGGTATAATGTTAATTGGTGAATTGGTTATATATACTTTTGGTTTATTATGGCTCGGTGTATTTATCACATCTGATCAAATTTTATCAAATGAAACAACAAGGTTAGGTTTAGTATATTCATGGGGAGTAGGTAACTTTTGGATAGGCGATACTATAAAATTAGTTTTAGCAGCAGGTTTAGTTCCTACTTTAACAAAATTGATTGATACAATAAAAACAAATGTTAGATAAAGAAGATATTTTACAAATAAGAGTTCCTATACCAGGTAGAGATCGAGGATTGAATCACACTCTAGTTTATCTTGTTAAATCCTTTGATGACTGGATATTAATTGATACAGGGCTTGGTACAGACGAAGGTTATAATTTTTTAACACAGTCGATAACTGATTTAGGTTTTAAACCAGACGATATTAAAAATATTCTTATTACTCATGGTCACCCTGATCATCATGGTCTTTCTGAAAGAATGAGAGAATGGACAGGTGCGAAAATTGCTATGCATCAATTAGATGCAAAATCAGAGTTTCGACGTAGAAATCGAATGGATGTTAATGATGAAACTTTTAAGATATGGAATACACTTTATGGAATTCCAATCGAACTAATGCAAAGAGAGCAAAAAGCAGTAGAAAATCATTCAAATGAAGATTATTCTCCATGGAGGTCTCCAGTACCAGATACAGATATTCTGATAGAAGGAAACCAAGAACTATTTGGTAATCCTGATATAGTATCAATTTGGACTCCAGGTCATTCTCCTGGCCATATTTGTGTTTATGATAAGAAACGCAAAGTCTTATTTTCAGGAGACCATATTCTTCCTCGTATTACCCCGAATATTAGTATGTACCCAGGAGATGATCATAATCCTTTGGGTCAATATATTGATTCATTAACACAAGTTGAAGATTTAGATGTTGATACAGTTTATCCTGCGCATCAAGGCATATTTAATGGTTTAAAAGATCGTGTATTAGTAATGAAGCAACATCATGAAGATCGAATGCAAGAAATGACTGATGCTATAAATAATTCAAGTAATGGATTAACAGCTTGGGAAGTTGCTTCGAATATTCACTGGAATGTTGGTACATGGGAAAATATAGGATTTTGGACTAGGCGTATGGCCACAACTGAAACTTTATCTCACCTAGAATATATGTATACGAAAAATATAATTAAAAAAACAGAACAAAAATCACAAGTAGTTTATCAGATTTAGTTAATACATCATGAATCGTTGGTGATTTATTATTTTTCAGTGCTGTTATCGGATTCATTGAATTTTTTTTGACTACTATATCCGCCTATAATTGCACCTAGAAGAGAAAGCCCAAGTACATAAATAAATAAAATAGAGGTTATTATTATTCCTCCAAGAGAAAAATCATCCGGTACAATAGAAAGTGATTGACCAAACACTACTACAGCAAGAACAAAATATAAAAATACTGTTGTTGTTATTCCGAAAGATATGAGCATAGCTTTCAGTGGATCACATTTTGTCATTGTACCTGCAATTAAACCACCAATAAATGGTCCAATTGGTCCAGTAAAAAAATGAATAATTGGGGGTAAAATTGATATAAAAGGGATAATAGAACCTATAATTATTGCTTGTAAAAGTCTCAACATAGAGCAATTATACAATAGCAATATGTAATTGTAAGTGGTATTTATATGTTATCCTTTTAGTAAATTATGATCACATTGGGGTGAATTATGTCAGAACAATATGATATCGCTATTATTGGTGGCGGAATATTAGGACTAGCAACTGCGATGACCATTACAAAAAATCATCCAACTCAAAAAGTTGTATTAGTTGAAAAGGAAGATACATTAGCTAAGCATCAAACTGGGCATAATAGTGGTGTTATTCACGCAGGTTTATACTATCGACCTGGTTCGCAGAAAGCCTCTTTTTGTGTTGATGGTGCAAGGAATATGCGGGAATTTTGTGATGAACACAATATAAAATACGATCTAGTTGGTAAAGTAGTTGTTGCAACTAATGAAGAAGAAATTCCTCGACTTGAAAACCTTTTTGAACGAGGTACTGCTAATGGGGTAGAAGGTTTAACTATGATTGGGCCTGAACGCTTGAAAGAAATTGAACCACATGCTTCAGGTGTACAAGCTATTCATTCTCCTAATACGGGTATAGTTGATTACATCCAAGTCTCACAAGCATATGCAATTGTATTCCAAGAGGCCGGTGGTGACCTTTTTACAAATTCTGAAGTTGTAAAGATAAATGAAGATCAAAATGGTTATGTATTAACTACAACTTCTGGTGAGTACAAGGCTAAATATTTGATTAATTGTGCTGGTTTATATGCAGATAAGATTGTTCGAATGATAGGTGAAAAATCAAATATAAAAATTATTCCATTTCGTGGCGAGTATTTTGAATTAACAGAAGAATCTCATCATTTAGTCAATGGTTTGATTTATCCAGTTCCTGATCCTAAATTTCCTTTTTTGGGTGTACATTACACAAGGTTGATCAATGGTGGAGTTGAAGCTGGCCCTAATGCTGTTTTAGCATTTGCTAAAGAGGGATATAAATTTGGTACTATAAATCCAAAAGAACTTCTCGGAACTTTATCATTCAGTGGATTTTGGATTATGGCGGCAAAATATTGGAAGACTGGAATGTCAGAAATGTATCGGTCATTGAGTAAAAAATCATTTACTCGCTCTCTTCAAAAACTCGTTCCAGAAATTCAAGAAGAAAACTTGGTTTCAACGGAAGCGGGAGTAAGAGCGCAGGCAGTAGATTCTACTGGATTCCTTTTAGATGATTTTAGTATTATACAAACTGCTCGCGGAATTCATGTTCAGAATGCTCCTTCTCCAGCAGCTACATCATCACTTTCTATAGGAAAATATGTTGCTGATTTAGCTGAATCTTCATTTAGTTTATAGTTTTTTGTTTAAGAGGGGAAAATGGATAATAAAATAAGGATAGGAATAGGAGTTGGTGGTTGGCCTTTTGCTACATATCATTCTACAGAATTTTTTGACTTTGTTAATTTATGTGAAGAAGTGGGCATAGATTCTCTTTGGTTCAGTGATCGATTGAGTGGAAATGAAAATACTTTAGATCCTATTGTAGCTATTTCTGCTTTATGTGGTATGACAAAAAAAATGAAATTTGGTACAAGTGCATTAATTTTACCCCTAAGACAACCATCTATTTTAGCAAAACAATTAGCAACCTTGGATTTTCTTTCAAATGGGCGATTACTAATTGTAATTGGTCTTGGTCAGGATCAACAAAAAGAATTTGACTTAGCTGGAGTTGTCAAGAAACATCGTGGTCGAATTACTGATGAATCTATAGATGTTATGAGAACCTTATGGTCAGGGGAAAGGTGTGGATTTGATGGGGAATTTTTTTCTTTTAAAGATGTAACTCTTCTTCCAAATCCTGTTCAATCACCTTATCCTCCAATATGGATTGGTGGGAGAAGTTGGGCTGCCTTAGACAGAGTTGCCAGAAAAGGTGATGGGTGGCTTCCAT
This sequence comes from uncultured Dehalococcoidia bacterium, assembly GCA_964404955.1. Taxonomy (GTDB): domain Bacteria; phylum Chloroflexota; class Dehalococcoidia; order Lucifugimonadales; family UBA6952; genus UBA6952. Next base: position 2,697 of record CAYOMB010000010.1, on the reverse strand, counting down.
CTGCTACAACTCCACTTGAATGTTCTTCAGGTATACAGTATATAAAATCAAGAATGAATGAAGTAGGTAATGAAATTCCTGATGATCATTATGGTACCTTTATTCCTTTTCATATCAACTCTGATAAACAAAAAGCAGAAAAGAGCTTTTCTCAATATTTCATATCCCGAAGAAATGATATAACTCCTGATCAATATTGTGCTGCAGGTACTGCTGACGATGTATTGCAAATGATTAACAATTATATCAATGTAGGAGTTTCAAAGTTTGTTATGAGGCCTGTTGCGAGTGCACAAGAATGGAATAATCAAATAGAATTATTAGGTTCTGAAGTTTTACCACGGATACAAACACCATTTTCAATCACAGAATTGCAAGAACGAGCAGGGGAAACGCTCTTAGGCAAACTTAATTAAATTGAAGGTTTTGAAACAGTCCAATTGCCTATAAAAGCAAGTAATCCAGAAAACACTCCTACTGCCGATGCTAACATAAATGCATATTGTATATTTGTATCAGCCAAAATACCTGCAAGAGATGGAATAAAACTAGAAAATATTGTCACTGCAGCAAATACCAATGCAACTGTTGTTCCTTGAATATTTGAATCGACTAGGTCAGTAGCTGAGACAACTAATATAGCCATCATTGGAAATAAGAAAATCCCCATTATAATTATCACAATAGTAAATAAAACTATATTGGGTGTAAGAAGACATATATAACTAATTCCTAATATTGTTAGAGAAGGTGCTAGAATTAGTTTTCTGTTGTATTTATCTGATAAATAGCCCATTATAGGTTGTGATATTATACCCCCGACATTTGCAAGGGTTATATAAACTCCATATTTAAATGGAGAAAAACCTAAACTTTCATCCATGTATATGGGTAGAAACGTCAACATTGTGCCTTGTCCGCCCGCAAACCCAGCAGCAATTAATAAAACAATAAGAAGCTTTTTATTTTTAAATAGTCCACCCACACCAGATAGAAATTTTGTAAAGGTTAAGTTTTCAGTTGTTTGCTGTTGTGGAATATTTTTTAATAGCAAATACATTAATATTCCAAAAATTATTGCTGGCACTATACTTATTTGTAAAATATTACTCCAAATTAATGGTGTGTATTTTAATAATGCACCAACCAAAATTGGTGCTGCTGTTTCGCCAATGCTTCCACCAGTTCCATGTAAAGAAACTGCAAAACCACGTCTGTCTGCAAAATTTCTTGAAAGAGAAGCTATTGCAGCTGGATGATAAAAGGAAATCACTACACTAAAAAGTCCTGAAAATATTAAGGCAATAAAAAACGTATTCGATATCCCTAAGAAAAAGGCGAATATACCTAGAATTATAATTGTTAAAGAAAGTATTAATGCAACTTTTTGAGGGTATTTATCTCCAACATAACCTGCGGGTATATTTGCGATACCACCAGCAAATTGTCTTGTTGAAGACATGAAGCCTATTTGGCTATTGGTTAATGATAAGCCTTCTTTAATTCCAGGTAGTAGAATAAAAAACGCTGCATTGAACATATGTTTCAAACCATGACCAGCTAGTATGGTTACAAGCAGTCGTTGCTTCTGTTCTTTAGGTATAGATATTTCGTTCATGTAATAATGTTAGGTTTTATTTTGGTAATCCGATTTTGCTTTTTCTAAAGCTTCTGTTCTCATTTTTTGAAGTTCTTCGGATTTATTACGAGACCATTGCATGGAATTATTTAGCGCTTTTACCGAACCTTGAAATTGAGGCATAACGTATCTAGCAAGTAATTCATAACTATGAAAAACTTGCTCTTTAGTTCCCCATTCTGTAGCTTGAATCATAATTCCTCCAAATCCACCACTCTCTTGATCAAGACGATTGATTGTATCAATCAAATCATCGGGTGTTCCTACACACCATGCACCTCTTTCAACCATTGTGTCAATAATTTTATCAGCACTATTATCTACTGTAGATGGATGACCTAGTGTTTTCTCGAAATATTCCCTTTGATATCTTCCTGCATGTTCCCGTGCCTGAGCAAATGCTTCTTTTTTTGTGTCCGCTAAAAATACATGAAGTACTAAGCGCCACTCTTTTCTATCTACTGTTTTATTATGTTCTGCAGCAGTTTCTTCTGCAATTTTCCAGAAATCGCTTAAATTAGTAGCAATGCTACCACCACGTGGAATACTTACCGATAAGACTCCTAAGCCATATTTACCGGCAGCAAGCATACCAGAAGGTGATTGAGCAGCTGCCACAGCTACTTCAAATCTTGGCTGGGTGTAAGGCCTCATTTGTAATTGGCCCTCATTCATAGTAAACCAGTCCGTTTGGCATGTAACAGGCTCTTCTGATTCAAGTAATTGCATTATTACGTTTAATGATTCATCCATTCGTGGTCTTTGTGTAGTAGGATCGATACCTAACATATAGGCGTCTGTAACAAGAGCCCCAGGTCCAACTCCTAACATGGTTCTTCCTTTAGTCAAGTGATCTAACATAACCATTCTATCTGCGACTATTAATGGATGATGATAAGGAAGACTTGTAACTCCGGTTCCTAATCTAATGTGTTTTGTTCTTTCTGCAGCTGCAGCAATAAACACCTCTGGGGACGCTATTATTTCCCAACCAGCACTATGGTGTTCACCAATCCATGCTTCGTCATATCCAAGGTGATCTAAGTATTCAATAAGTT
>CAYOMB010000009.1:0-18939 GCA_964404955.1 uncultured Dehalococcoidia bacterium | reverse complement strand
GAGCATAAATGGGATCAGGTTTTCTTAAAAATACTGGAGCATACCTAGGTATAGCGCTAATTGTTATTGGTGTTTTTTACCTTATGGTATCAAATCAATCTGCATCAGAAATTGCGATTACTGAAGTAATTTCTCTTGCTCAAGATGATAGAATTGAAAATATAACTGTAGATGGAAATAATCTTACTATATTAACAAATGATTATCCCCCACAAAAATTTACTTCTCGAAAAGAATCTGATTCTAGCATGGTAGATATATTACAAAATGCAGGGGTGACAAACACAGTAAAAATCACAGTCAAAGGGGCAAGTGGTGTCTCTAATTTTCTAGGTATTATAATTAATTTCCTACCGCTAATATTCTTCGGTGCCATACTCTTATTTATGATGCGACAAGCTCAAGGTTCTGGTTCTCAAGCAATGAATTTTGGGCGAAGTAAAGCAAGAGTTTCTCTAGGTAACAAACCAGGAGTTACATTTGATGATGTAGCTGGTGCAGATGAAGCGAAACTTGAACTTGAAGAAGTTGTTGAATTTTTAAAACATGCTGAACGCTTCTTATCTCTAGGGGCTAAAATTCCTCGAGGGGTACTTTTAATTGGACCTCCTGGTACAGGTAAAACATTATTAGCAAAAGCTGTAGCTGGTGAAGCAGGGGTACCTTTCTTTTCAATCAGTGGTAGTGAATTTGTAGAAATGTTCGTAGGTGTTGGTGCTGCAAGAGTTAGAGACTTATTCGATCAGGCAAAAAAGAATTCTCCATCTATAATATTCGTTGATGAAATAGATGCAGTGGGTCGGCACCGTGGAGCAGGTTTAGGTGGTGGACACGATGAAAGAGAACAAACATTAAACCAAATACTTGTTGAGATTGATGGGTTTGATTCTACTAGCAATGTTATTGTTATTGCTGCCACTAACAGACCAGATATACTAGATCCAGCATTATTAAGACCTGGTCGGTTCGATCGACGAGTAACATTAGATTTACCAGATATTGCTGGTAGGCAGGCAATACTTAAAGTTCATTCCCAAGGCAAACCAATCGATGGCAATGTTAATCTTGAAGTAGTAGCGAAAGAAACACCTGGATTCAGTGGTGCTGATTTAGCAAATTTAGTAAATGAAGCCGCAATTTTAGCTGCCAGGCGTTTAAAAACATCGATTACTTTTGATGAATTTGGCGAATCTATTGATAGAGTACTACTTGGACCTGAAAGAAAAAGTAGAATTATTAGTCACTTAGAACGTGAAATTACAGCATACCATGAAGCAGGCCATACAATAGTTGGACATATGCTTCCAGATTGTGATCCAGTTCAAAAAGTATCTATCGTATCTCGTGGAATGGCTGGTGGTTATACAAAATCTATCCCTGCTGAAGATCGCCATATGTATAGTTTAGATCAATTTAAAAGTATGATGGCAATGGCTATGGGTGGTAGAGTAGCTGAACAAATTATATTTGAAAAAATTACCACCGGGGCGAGTAATGACCTTGAAAATGCAACAAGAATGGCACGAAACATGGTTGTTCGATATGGAATGAGTGAAAATCTAGGACCTAGAACATTTGGTGAAAGAGAAGAAATGGTATTTCTTGGAAGACAAATAAGTGAACAAAGAGATTATAGTGATAATATTGCTCAACAGATTGATGAAGAAGTAAAATCTCTTGTAACAGAGGCTTATGATCTTGCCCATACTATGATAAGTAAGCATCGAGCTAAACTTGTACAGTTAGCAAGGCACTTATTAACTCACGAAACCGTTGAAGGTGAAGAATTAATTAGCTTATTAGACTCTGAAGCTCCTCCAATTGAATCTGAGGTTATCCATCAACCAAATGAATAAATGGATAACTACAACTAATTGGAAGGAATATATTCCATCTATTAAAGATCAATTCTTGATTGGATTTTCCTTGATAGTTTTATTGGGAATATATTCGTTTCCAAAACTCTTTCTCTACCTTCCAATTATGTGGCCATTACTTATAGCTATACCAATAATGGGAATGCAAATTAAACAAAGAATCAAAACGAGATATCAACTTTTAGTTGTGATTTCTTGGTTTATTATTAATTTTATAATATTTTTCACAAGTCCAATTAATTTAATCACTTTAAATTGAACCGAAGTGTATTACCCTCCTGAGGGTGCACCAGTTATACCGGGCTCAGTCATTTGAAAAGGATCTAAAAGTTCTTGCAACTCTTCATCAGTTAAATCAGTCTGTTCTTTTGCAATTTCTCTTACAGTTTTACCAGTTTTTTCTGCATCTTTTGCAATTTTTGCAGAGGCATCATAACCAATACGTGGAACCAAACCAGTACATATAGCCAACCCTTTTTCAACCATATCAGGCCCTGCAGAAGTTGCTTTAATACCACGTAAACATTGTTCAACAAAATTATCAATAACTGAAGCTAATAAGGTAACAGATTGAATTAAGTTATATGCTGCAACTGGCATCATAACATTTATTTCAAAGTTTCCAGATTGACCAGCAATAGTTACAGAAGCATCATTGCCAATTACTTGAGCTGCTACCTGGCAAACTGATTCTGGAATAACTGGATTCACTTTTCCTGGCATTATTGAACTACCAGGTTGCACTTCAGGTAAAGCAATTTCAGCAAATCCCGCTCTGGGTCCAGATCCTAACCAACGTATATCATTTGCAATTTTCAATAAACTAACAGCAATGGTTTTAGTTACACCACTTGCTTCCACCATATTGTCTAGCGTACTTTGTGCCTGGAAATGATTACTCGTTTCACGAATATCCAAGTTTAAATACTTACTAAGTTTTTGACATATCAAATCTGCAAATTGAGGATGGGTATTTACTCCAGTACCTACAGCTGTACCACCTATAGCAACTTCGGACAACTCAGATAATGCATGTTGTAATCGTGTTATAGCTCTATCTGATTGTCCTGCATATCCATCAAATTCTTGACCTAAACGTATTGGAGTTGCATCTTGTAAGTGTGTTCTTCCAGTTTTGATAACATCAAAAAATTCTATGCTTTTTTCTTTCAAGACAGCAGATAATTTTTCTAAAGCAGGAATTAACGAATGTGAAATAACTGAAGCTGCAGTTATATGGATAGCCGTAGGTATAACATCATTGGATGATTGTCCCATATTCACGTGATCATTAGGATGAACTAATCCTCTTGACCCTCGTTCAGCTCCAAGTATTTCAGCAGAACGATTAGCTATAACCTCATTTGCATTCATATTTGTTGAAGTTCCAGATCCTGTTTGGAAAATATCTACAACAAAATGATCTTCAAATTTACCTTCTATAACTTCATCTGCCGCAGATATTATTGCCGTGCCTAAATTAACATCTAGTAATCCCAATTCAATATTTGTTTCAGCTGCAACTTTTTTAATCAAAGCTAAATTACTATTAAATTCTTTTGAAAATCGTAAAGTACTAATAGGAAAATTTAGAACTGCTCGTTGTGTAGAAGCTCCATAATATGCAACAGCATCAACTTCCATTTCTCCCATTGAGTCTCGTTCTATTCTTTTTTTATCACTCATTTTATTCTCCACAATATTATTGATTAAAACTATAAAAATTATAGCTGATCTAACCTGCTAATAACAAGATTGAATATGAGTTTTATTTATCCTTCAAATATGTATGACTTTTATGCTTGTACCAAGTTTCTACATCACTGTAGTATTGACACATTCACAATTATAAAAAGGTAGGGCAAAATGGTAAATGAAAATACTTTAGCATTCCAAGATATGGGTGGTGGATCTAATATGCTACCTAAATCTGAAAGACCAAAAATTATTGATATGAGATGTAGATTAACAACTGCTTCTCAATCAGACTACTTTCGACAACGTACGCAACACAGTGGGGCATACGACTCTATAAATGCCTTTAAGGATGGATCTATTGAATCTTTCTTTCGAGATCTTGATGAGGCAGGAGTTACAACAGCTGTATCTGTATCAGGGATGAACAAAGGTATGACTTTGGGACATAGTGTATTCCCAGAACGAACAACTTCTAATGATGAACAAGCTCAAATCCAAAAAGAAAACCCTGCTAGATTTGTAGCGTGTGCTGGTATAGATGCCTGGGGAGTTTTCCACGATCCATTAGAAGAAATAGAACGTTGTAAAAAACTAGGATTCAAAGTTATATTTATCGAGCCAGGTAGAGGTCCAAATTATGCTGATAATCTAGCAGATCCACGTCTTTATCCTATTTACCAGAAATGTCTTGATTTAGACATAGCAATAAGCCCCCAAACTTCTGGACCACTAGGTGGACTGAATATTGATTATGCCCATCCCAAATATATTGATCAGGTAGCGCATGATTTTCCAGATTTAACAATAATTTGCGGTCATGGCCATTATCCATATGTTCGAGAAATCATTACTATTGCAAGTATGAGAAGAGATAATATATATGTATCTCCTGATGCTTATTTAACTATGTTAGGTACAGAAGATTGGGTTAAAGCGGTGAATAGTTCTTGGGGTATAGCTGATAGATTTATCTTCGGTAGTGCATACCCCTTATTAAACCTAACTAATTATACTAATTTCTTTTTCTCCCTCCCTTGGAAAGAAGAAGTATTAGATAAAATATGCTGGAAAAATGCTGTCAATGCTCTCAAGCTCCATGATGTACCAGAAATTAAAGAACTATACGGATTAAATTAATACCATGAATGATGAGCAATTCGACCCTGCATATCGGCTAGCTGTCTCTTACATTGATAAGTCACGACATTTTTATGCTGCACAAGGATATGAAATTCCTTATCGCTGGGCTGTAAATGGTGAAGTACCTTTTCAAAAAATGACTAAACCACTATCTGAATGTAATGTTGGGTTAGTCACTACTGCATCTTTACCCAATCCAGATATATCTCTAGATTTTGACCCAGGAATATTGCAAATTGGATCTACTTACCAGTTTCCAACTACCCCTACACCACCTTCTCTTTATACTATGGATAGATCATGGGATAAAAAAGCTACACATACACATGACTTAGGTTCTTTTTTCCCACTAGACCATCTGAAATCTTTAGTTAAAGAAAAAAGGATTAACTCAATTTCAGATCATTTTTATGGTGCTCCTACTGATTACTCTCAAAGAAAAACCAATCAAAATGTAGCCCCAGAAATATTAACTTATATGCAAAAAGACAAAGTTGATGTTGCAATATTAGTACCACTGTGACCTGTTTGCCATCAAACCGTGAGTTTGGTTGCACGACATCTAGAGGAACATAATATACCTACAGTTATAATAGGATCTGCAAGAGATATAGTTGAACAATGTGGAGTGCCAAGATACATATTTTCAGATTTTCCTCTTGGAAATCCTGTTGGTCTTCCATATGATTCAGAAATGCAGATTCAAATTATAAAAATGGCATTAACACTATTGGAAGAAGCAAAGTTTCCTAGATCAACAATACAAACGCCTTTTAAATGGCATACTCATAAATGGCGAAAAGAATATATGGAAGTTAATGACTCCAATAGGGCAATACTCGCACGAGCAGGTGAGATAAGACGAGCCAGACAAACTGAACGCAAAAATACTAATTAAACCTGTTTTGCTGCCTTCTTTACAACATTTTCACCCCAACAAATTACGCGACTGTTTTCGTTTTTTAAAACATTTTTTGATAATGTTTTTAGGTGGGTTATTTCGTCTAATCGACAGGCGTCTAAATCTGGCCAAGTATCTAAATAGACAAAATCGAATTTCTCTTTTGTTTTATCTAAATAATTATTTATATCATCATGAATTATTTTCATCTTAGGTGTTTTAATATAATCATAAACAAGATTAATTACATCTCTTGAAAATTCAACTATCGTTATAGTCTTAGCTTTTTGTTCCAACCATCGTGGCACAATACCTAACCCTAAGCCTCCAATTAATACATCTGCATTATTTGGGCACCACCGAACAGCACTAGACATTGTTAAACGTTCCTCAGGACCATCACTCATCCACATTGTTTCATTGTCTATTAACATAGCACCTGTGTAGCGTATATATTTACCATTGAAGTATAAATGAGGATGATAACGATGAATTATAGAAAAATGGCCAGACCTTCCCTCAGGAATACGTTTAAGTTTTGGTTTCTTATTACTCATACAGCCATTATGTGATAGCCAGCATCAACAGGTAAAATTGTACCTGTGATACCTGTTGCTAAATCACTACATAAAAATAACGCCGCATTACCTACTTCATCATGTGTAATATTTCTTTTTAAAGGCGCTTTTGCTGCATGGATTTTTTTCATGTCTATAAATCCATGTATACCTCTGGCAGCTAATGTATCCATAGGACCTGGTGAAAGGGCATTAACTCTAATCTCTCTTGAACCATATTCAGCAGCAAGTTGTTTAACTTCGTTTTCCAAAGCAGCTTTAGCTACACCCATAATATTATATCCAGGATATACAGATTGAGATGCCTGGAAAGTAAGTGCAAGAATGCTACCACCATTATTCATTAATTTTGTAGCGTTATTGACTAGAGTAATCAATGAGAACGAACTTATTTCTAGAGCAATATTAAAGTTTTCACGAGATATTTCATCAAATTCACCTGATAAATCTTCCCTTGGAGCAAAAGCTATACTATGAACTAAGAAATCTAAATTCTCATATTTATTCTTGAGGTTAGAAAATAAATTCGTTATTGAATCATCGCTAGAAACATCACATTCTTCTATGGTAGCATTACCGTAACCTTCTGTAAGTTTTTCAACCCCAGACTTAAAACGTTCATTTTGGTATGCAATTGTAACTTCAGCACCGGCATCTAACAGTTTTTGAGATATCGCCCAAGCTATACTTCTATGATTAGCTACTCCAAAAACTATTCCTTTTTTCCCATCTAGATCTATGTTAATCATATCTTTATCCTTAATTTATTCTACGGAAAGAATTATACTTTGTATCTACTCTGATTTACACTATTTTCTTTACGAATTAATAAAACCTAATTGTTTATTTCCATATGAGAAGTCATCAAATTATCAACTCTTTCATAACACTCTCTTTCTACATGTAAATGCCTTGTAGGTATTCCACGTAAAAATACTCTATGATAAAAATGCCTCCAAAGATAAAAATACGAACCCCATTCTAATACTTGATGAGCATGACAATATTGGTACAAAATAAAAGCTAAGCTTTTTTTATCTTTTATTTGTCTTTCCTTGTTTAATTTCAATTTCTTTTCAGAAATAAATATAACTGCATTTCCAAATATTGACGGACATGTAAATGAAGGAAAAGGAATATAGCGAACAATAATAATACGCGTGTGTTCTAACGTCTTTGAAGAAATTCCAAACTCACGCAACAAAGAACCTGTAATAGTCTCTTTTGTATATTTCATTACACTATTATAGCAATTAATCCTAAATCTAAAAGGAACGTATGAATTGTATTCGTTACACCCTAGTCGATACCTGTAGCAACATTTGCTATAGAAGCATCCACTATAGATGTTACATCTTCAACATCTTCTAAATTATCAATTAACCCTATGAGTCTTTCTATTTGTGCTTTACTCAGACCAGCAAGTCTAGCGTTGTCACGAAACTTTGTCTTAACATCCTCACCTTGTAAATGACGACCTATTTCAACTCTATGTGATAATACTGTACCATCATTCATCTTAATGCTTATTTCATTAAATCTTGCTGATTCTATAGCTCGTGCTGGTAAATGTGCAAAATCATTATGTTGCTTGATATTTATGCGGCCAATTAAATCTTGAGCTTTAGATCTTAATACTTTTCTATCGCTAAATGAATTAATATCTAATTTATTATCTAATAAGTAAGCAGCAATAACATACCAAAGACTAAATTTACCATTAAAACCAGTTTGAGGATCCCACATATTGGGTGCTATTTCTAATGGTTCTTGGCTAATCAAAACCTCAACTTCTGCAATATCCTCAGGATTTATTTTTGTTTCTGCACTTATTTCTTCTAAACATGTCAAAGCAGCATGAGTACCTGCACAACATGGCCAGGGTTTAATTCTTATCGCATTACAAATTGCTAGTGGGTTTCCTAAGTTTTCTGTAACACCATCCAAATTAGCCTGTTGATCTCCAAAAACTGCAAAGTAACCATGACGACCTTCGATAGAAGATGGATTTGCACTAAAACCCTTTTTCGCTAACATTGCTGAAACAATACCGCCTCGTGCGGAATTACCTGGATGATAAGGCTTGGCCATGTACCCAAAATTTGCACGTACACCTGAAGCAGTTGAAGTTGCTAATCCAAGAGCAGCTCTCGTTTCATCTACAGATAAATCTAAAATTCTGCTTGCTGCAGCTGCTCCACCAAGTGCACCCATTGTTGCAGTTTTATGCCAGCCTCTCTCGTAATGGTCAGCGCCAATATTTAAACCTACTTTTGAACCAACTTCAAAACCTACTGTAAAAGCATCCATAATTGCTTTGCCACTAAGTTTGTACTGTTCTCCTAGAGCCAACACTGTTGGCATCAATACACATGCAGTGTGGCCAAAACCTTTGCCACTGTCATCATAATCGGCACCATGGGTTAAAACACCATTTGCAAAAGCAGCGTTAACTGCTGATGTTTCTATTCCACTTCCTAACAATCGAGAGTTAGAATTCCCACCCAACTCTTCAGTAAACTCACTTATTATCCTACCAATTGGACGAATTGTGCTTTCTAAACATGTTCCGATACCATCTAAAATAGATTTCTTTATTTGACTAGAAGCCTCTTCAGGATAGCTATCAAATTGCGATTCAATAACAAATTTAGCTAATTTTTCTGTAGTAGACATATTAACCTCACTTCCTTAAAAACATCATCTTTACAAATTATATTTTGAGAAAAAGGTATTATCTACCCATATTAGATATTAATCAATACCATGAAAACTATAACCGCGATAGTTTTTACCTATATCAAATATAAATTATGTGCTGTGGCAAATTTGTTTTAGGAATTACGAATCATCTTCAGATTTATCACTATTTTCATTTTCTACTTGAAAACCACTAGATAAAAAATCTACGCCATCAAGATCTTCCATCTTAATAGTAGCAAATGGATCTGAAGAAATTATGTCATCAGAAATAGATAAACTTTGTGCTAAATCTTTGTCTTCATCAGAACTTGAAACAGAAATACTATCATCATAGTAGGGAAGATTGTATCTTTCACGACCTTCTTCTGATATATCTAGTCTAGCTGGAATTAGTCTTCCAATGATTACATTTTCTTTTAAACCGAGTAATGGGTCGGTTGAACCACTGACCGCTGCCTCAGTAAGTACTCTTGTAGTTTCTTGGAAAGAAGCTGCCGCAAGGAAACTCTCAGTATTTAAAGAAGCCCTTGTCACACCAAGTAAAACAGGACTTCCTATAGCAGGATTACCATTCTCTTCTACAATTTTTCTGTTTTGTTCTTCGAACACAAATCGATCTATCATTTCACCTGGCAAAAGTTCAGTGTCTCCGGATTGTTCTACTCGGATTTTTCTGAGCATCTGGCGAACAATTATCTCAATATGTTTATCATTAATCGTGATACCTTGTGATCTATACACAGCTTGCACTTGAGAAATAAGATATTTTTGTACTGCCTCTCTCCCTAAAATACGCAATATATCTTGAGGATTTTGCGGCCCGACTGTCAGGGCTGTTCCAGCAGTAATAACCTCTCCATCTGTCACATTTAAACTTGCAGAAAGAGGAATTAAATATTCACGTCTTTGTATTTCCTTCCTTTTCAACTTTATAGAAGTCTTATCTAACTCTACTATTCCAGAAATTTTAGCAATCATAGGTAAATTTTCATCAGCAGTATCATCAGATTTCTTAGAGGATTTCTTAGGTTTATATTCTGCTAATATGTCACCTAATTCAATTGATTGCTTGTTTTTCACAATAAATTTATAGTCTTCAGGAAGAGTATATTCTTCATCAACATCTCTTTCATCAGTCACAACAATTTGTCTAACTTCCAAGTCATTAACTACTTCAACTACCCCATCAATTTCGCTTAATGTTGCAACACCCTTTGGAACTCTGGCTTCAAATAACTCTTCTACACGAGGTAGACCTGATGTTATATCATCACCAGCTATTCCTCCAGTATGAAATGTTCTCATTGTAAGCTGAGTTCCTGGTTCTCCAATACTTTGAGCAGCTATAATTCCTATTGACTCTCCAATAAGTGGAGTTTGGCCAGTAGCAAGACTTTGTCCATAACATTGTCGACAAATACCCCGCCAACAAGTACAAGTTAATGGAGAGTGTACTTGAACACGCTTTACTCCAGATTCAACTATCGTTTTCGCCATTAGTCTATCTATTGTAATCTGCTCATCTGCTAATATTTCTCCTGTATCAGGATGAACTACTTTTTCAGATACTACTCTGCCAGTAATTCTGTATTCAAATGGCGGGCGTAATGGATTCTCAGGTTCATCCTCAATCCAATAACCTTCAGTAGCATCACATTCTTCATGTAATATAATTACATCTTGAGATATATCGATTAGTCTTCGAGTTAAATATCCACTATCAGCAGTTCTCAAAGCAGTATCAGTCAATCCTTTTCGAGCACCATGTGTTGAGATAAAATATTCCAGCACTGATAAACCTTCTCGGAAACTTGATTTAATAGGTAATTCTATAATTCTTCCACGAGGGTTACTCATTAAACCTCTCATACCTGCCATTTGTTTAATCTGTGCTAAGTTACCTTTGGCTCCAGAATTTGCCATCATGTATACTCCACCATATCCAGGCAAAGATTCTCTTATAACAGCTGTCATATCATCACTAGTTTTAGTCCAAATAGCAATTGATCTTTGGTAACGTTCTTCATCACTTAATAAACCACTCAGGTACTCTTCTTCAATTTCATCAACATCGAGAGTTGCTTGATTTATTAAAGCCTGTTTCTTGGGTGAAATTGTAATATCATTTATTGAAATAGTTGTACCAGATTTCGTAGCATAACCAAATCCTATTTTTTTAATCGAATCCAATATCTCAGCAGTTTTTAAGTTTCCTAACTCTGTATAACATTCGTTAATCAATTCGCCCAAATTATCTGAATTCATTACAACATTTCTAAAAGATAGTTCTTCAGGAAGAATTTCATTGAATATTATTCTACCGGCAGTAGTATCTATCCATTCTTCTTCAACTTTGATTGTAATCAAATCATGTAGCTCTATTAAACCTGCATCATATGCTTGTCTGCCCCCAGCTGGACTTAAATATTTATTTTTTGTATGTTCTACTTCATCTTCAATATGTGTGAGGTAATAACAACCTAATACGATATCTAAGGTCGGTGTGACAATAGGTTCTCCAGAACTTGGACGCAACATATTATGAGTACTTAGCATTATTTCGCTTGCTTCTCGTACAGCCTCCTCGGATAATGGTACATGCACAGCCATTTGGTCTCCATCAAAATCAGCATTAAAAGCAGTACACACTAACGGGTGCAACCTAATAGCACTCCCTTCAACTAAAACTGGCTGAAAAGCCTGGATCCCTAATCTATGTAATGTTGGAGCTCTATTAAGTAAGACAGGTCTTCCCGAAATTACTTCTTCTAATATGTCCCAAACTTCTTCACGACCATTTTCTACCATTCTTTTTGCACTTTTCACATTATGTGCATGACCTTCCATAACTAATCGATTCATCACAAATGGCTTAAATAATTCCAATGCCATTTTTTTGGGTAATCCACACTGGTGCATATTTAACTCAGGCCCAACAACAATTACAGATCTTCCACTATAATCTACTCTCTTACCAAGTAAGTTTTGTCTGAATCGTCCTTGTTTACCCCTTAACAAATCTGATAATGATTTTAGTTTGTGATTATGACTTCCAGCAATTGCTCTTCCATGTCGACCGTTATCAATTAAAGCGTCAACAGCTTCTTGTAGCATTCTTTTTTCATTACGAACAATAATTTCAGGAGCTTCAAGTTCCAACAACCTTCTAAGTCGATTATTTCGATTTATTACTCTCCTATACAAATCATTCAAATCACTAGTAGCAAAACGACCACCATCGAGTTGAACCATTGGGCGTAGGTCTGGAGGTAACACTGGTAATACTGTCATTATCATCCATTCAGAACGATTACCGCTACGACGAAAAGATTCAACAATCCTTAGTCTTTTCACTGCTTTTTTTCTTCTCTGACCAGCAGTAACTTTAATTTCTTCTGCAAGTTCATCTCTGAGGTCATCTAAATCAATGCCCTCTAAAATTTCCATAATTGCACTCGCACCCATACCTGCATTAAACCTATCACCTAGTGACTCTCTAAGTTCACGATATCGATTTTCGGTTAAAAGTTGCATTAGAGCTACTTGCTCAATATCATCTATTTTTATTTTAATCTGAGCTAAAGAAGTCTCAAAACTTGCTTTAATTTCAGTTGCAATTTGCGAGATTTTAACTAACTCTTTATCTTCATCAGATTCTGAAACAGCCAGTAATTTACCAATATTTGATTCATCGAATAGGCCATATTCTAATTTATTGTGTTCAATATAATTATTTACTGCACTAAGAATTGCTTCCATACTATTGTGCTCAATTTGTTCTTCTTGATCACGCATTTCACTTAAAAGTGAGTCTAGTGATTCTTGATCTAATGAAGTAATAATATATTGGGCAAAATATAAAACTCTTTCTAAATTTCTAGGTGATATATCGAGCAATAAACCTAACCGTGTAGGAGATCCTTTAGCAAACCAGATATGTGCAACTGGCGCTGCTAATTTTATGTGACCCATTCTTTCTCGACGAACCTTACTTCGAGTAACTTCAACGCCACAACGATCGCAAATAACACCCTTATAACGTAATTTTTTATACTTACCACAATAACATTCCCAATCTTTAGTGGGCCCAAATATTTTTTCACAAAACAATCCATCTTTTTCTGGACGTAGCGTTCTATAGTTTATTGTTTCAGGTTTTGTGACTTCTCCATAAGACCAATTTAAAATTTGCTCAGGAGAAGCAATACCTATCTTTACCGCATTAAATTCAGGAGTTTCAGTTGTCATCCTTTTTCTACCTCTTTGTGTATTTATCTATGCAAATTGATATTATATTTGTTGAAAGTTAAAGTTCTTCTTCAACATCTACGGAATCAATAAAACCACCATCTTTCAAATTTGCTAAATTCCCCGCAGTATCCAAATTAGATCCTAATTCGTCATCCTCAAAGCTTGGAATAATTTGATCCGTATCTATATCCATATCAAGTAAGGCTGCTTCATCAAATTCATTAGAGAGACCAAAAGGTTGGTCTGCTTCTCGTAATAGTTCAACAGAAAGACCTAAACTTTGTAACTCTTTTAAGAGAACGTTAAATGATTCTGGAATTCCAGGTTGAACTATATCTTCACCTTTAATGATAGATTCGTATGTTTTTACTCTTCCTAATACATCGTCTGATTTAACTGTTAACATTTCTTGTAAATTATGTGCTGAGCTATATGCTTCTAACGCCCAAACTTCCATCTCTCCAAATCTTTGACCTCCAAATTGAGCCTTACCACCAAGAGGTTGCTGAGTAATTAAGGAATATGGACCAGTAGATCTTGCATGTATTTTATCTTCAACTAAGTGAATTAATTTAAGCATATAAACACAACCTACTGTGACAGGCATATCAAAAGATTCACCTGTTCTACCGTCAAAGAGTTTTGTTTTTCCAAACGTAGGTGGAACATCGTCATGTTTAGCATTTAAGTCTCTGATTTTTTCATTTAGATCATCACTTGTTAAACCATCAGTAGGAATATTACGACTATTTAGCCAAATACGATGGCAAGCCTCTGTAGCTAAACCAATTTTATCTTCTCGATATATATCTTCATAGTTATATCCTCTTTCGGCTAACCAATCTCTCAGCAAATCTAAATCTATAGATCCATGTTTTTGTATACAACCTGATTCAGTAACGAACCAAGATTTGGCTAAAGTATCCTGAATTCCAACATCGCTAGCACCATCAAATACAGGTGTTACTGCATCAAAATTCATTCCCTTGGCTCCCATGCCCAAATGAGTTTCTAAAACCTGACCAAGATTCATTCTTGAAGGAACACCTAATGGATTCAATATGATATCAACCGGAGTTCCGTCAGAAGTATAAGGCATATCTTCGACTGGCATTATTCTAGAAATAACTCCTTTATTACCATGACGACCCGCCATTTTATCACCCACAGAAATTTTTCTGGTTTGAGCAATCCAAACTCTTACAAGTTTATTAGCTCCAGCAGGCAAATCATCACCATTTTCTCTACTAAAAATACTGACTTTAGTTACCTTACCTCTTTCACCATGCGGAACTCTCAAGGAGGAATCTTTAACATCTCTAGCTTTTTCACCAAAAATAGCCCTTAATAGTTTCTCTTCTGCACTAAGATCAGTTTCTCCCTTTGGAGTAATTTTTCCGACTAAAATATCACCAGGACCAACTTCAGCTCCAGGCAAAATAATTCCATCCTCATCTAGATTCCGAAGACTTTCTTCTCCTACATTTGGAATGTCTCTAGTAATTTCTTCTGGACCAATTTTTGTATCTCTGGCCTCACATTCATGTTTTTCAATATGTATTGATGTAAATTTATCTTCTTGGAGCAACCTTTCACTAACTATTATTGCATCCTCAAAGTTATATCCTTCCCAACTCATAAATGCGACTATTACATTTTGGCCTAAGGCTAATCTTCCACCTTCAGTTGATGAAGAATCAGCAATTGGTTGGCCTGCATAAACTTTATCTCCTTTAAAAACAATAGGTCTTTGGTTCATACAAGTGCCCTGATTTGTCCTAAAGAATTTCCTTAATTGATACTCATAATCTTTACCTTGATTATCTTTAATAACAATGTAGTCACTTCCACAAACTGTTACTTCGCCATCAACATCGGAAATTACTACCTGTCCAGAGTCAATAGCAACTCTTCTTTCCATACCTGTACTAACAATTGGTGCATCAGGTCTCAATAAAGGAACTGCTTGTCTTTGCATATTTGATCCCATTAAAGCTCTATTTGCATCATCATGCTCAAGAAAAGGAATTAAGGCTGTTGAAACACTAACAATTTGTTTTGGTGAAATATCCATATAATCTATTTGATCTGGACTTTCAATTGCAAAATCTTCGCCTCTTCTAACCTCAATTTTTTCACTGTTAATTTGTCCCTTTTCATCAAGAACCGCATTGGCCTGAGCAATAACGTATTTTTCTTCATCATCAGCAGAGAGATAATGTATATTTTCAGGTTTATCTGTTACGTATGCCTGTACCTTGATATTCATTTCATCCAAGGAACTCAATTTAGCAAAGGTTCTATTAGTAACTACTGAGCCTTTTCTAATAATGGTTTTACCTTGATCATCTCTAACAGGCTCATTGATTGTTCTGCCGATTAATTCGCCATCATGAGATAATAATTCATGTGTCACCTTTCTATATGGCGTCTCAATAAATCCAAATTCATTAGTACGCGCATAAGTCGCGAGAGAACCTAATAGTCCGATATTTGGTCCTTCAGGAGTTTCAATAGGACAAATCCTTCCATAATGTGAATGATGTACATCTCTTACATCAAACCCTGCTCTTTCTCTTGATAGTCCACCAGGGCCTAAAGCTGAAAGTCTTCTTTTATGAGTTAACTCAGCTAATGGATTAGTTTGATCCATAAATTGTGATAACTGAGATCCTCCAAAAAATTCTCTCACTGCTGCTCCGACAGGTCTCTGATTAATCAAAGAAGAAGGTGTAGTAGTTTCAGGATCATTTATGGTCATACGTTCTTTGACTACCCGTTCCATCCTAACCAAACCAACTCGCAACTGATTTTGAATTAATTCACCTACAGCACGAACTCTTCTATTTCCCAAATGATCAATATCATCAGGAGTTTCACGACCATTATTTATATCAAGAATTTTCTTGACCACAGCAATAATATCTGATTTTGTTAGAGTTTTTTCTTCAACATTATAATCCCCACCAAGTCGCTTATTTACTTTATATCTTCCAACTCTCCCCAAATCATATCTTCGAGGATTAAAAAATAAATTGTGCAACATAGCTTCAGAGTTTTCCAAAGTTGGAGGCTCTCCTGGTCTTATGTGACGATATAATTCAATTAAAGCATCCTTACGTTCAATGGCGTTAGGATCCTTGTCCAGTGTCGTTTTGATATATGTGTGATCTGAATCAGTATCAAAGGATTTAAACTCGTCAAGTATAGCTTGAGGAGAATCAAAGCCAATTGCACGTAAAAAAGTGGTTACAGGTATTCTTCTTTTTCTGTCAACTTTAACAGAAATGACATCTCTGGAACTCGTTTCAAATTCTAACCATGCTCCACGATAGGGAACAAATTTTGCATTCCCCATTTTTCTTCCTGTTACAGGATCTTCTTCTACAGTGAAATAGACCCCTGGAGATCTTACAAGCTGACTGACTACAACACGTTCTGCACCATTTATGATGAATGTTCCATTTGTTGTCATAAAAGGTATATCAGCAAGAAAGATTTGGTTTTCTTTAATTTCACCAGTCTGTTTTATTTTTAATTGTGCAGTTACATATAAAGCTGAAGCATAAGTTTTTTCTAATTCTCTGCACTCGGACTCACTATACTTAGGTTCTCTAAACTCATGACCTATAAAATTTAACTCATAACGAGTATTATTAAAGTCTTCAATTGGAGAAATTTCATTTAATAACTCTCTCATACCCTCAGTTTTAAATGATTCAAAGGACTGACTTAATACTTGAATTAAGTTGGGGACACTTGCTTCTAGAGTGCTAGATGCAAAACTATTTTCAACACGCTTTATATTAGCAGAAGGTTCAATAGCAACCATATGAAACACACTCCTTTATTGAAAGTAAAAAATACCATTCCATGAGGAATGGCAATATGAATTGGGGATTTCCCAGTTATTTTGAAAACTTATATATGATATGATAAGCCTGTATATAAAATTATAAACTACTATTATATAGTAAATACAATTTTATGTCAAATTCAATTTACTTAGATTTTTTACTTATTTCTAAATTAGCTAAACTCATCAATAACTTTTTTTTGCCAGTGGAACTAAAATGAACATCAACTACAAAATCATTCCCACTTTCAGTGCATAATAAAACAATACCTTCCCCAAAAGATTTATGAATTACTTTTGTTCCAATTTCAATAGGATCTAATACTTGAGCTGTATCCTCTCTCTCTTCATGTAAGGTATTGGGGTCAAATACTGTTTTAGGAGTGATCGAATAAGAATTAGTTTTTTCTAGACTTTGTATATTTAATTCCGAAATATCTGTAAGAAAACGTGAAGGTATACTGGTTTGACTACCTTGACCAAAACCATATCGTTTATATGCCCTTAATAAATATAACAATTTTTCTGCACGAGTAATTCCTACGTAGCACAGTCTTCTTTCTTCTTCTAGTTGTACGGGATCATCCATACTTCGTATATGTGGCAATAATCCTTCTTCCATACCTGCTATAAAAACCACTGGAAATTCTAGTCCTTTTGACTGATGTAAAGTAATTAATGTTATTGAATTTTCATTAGTATCTAATCCATCGATATCACTAACCAATGCAATTCTATCCAAATATTCTGTCATTGATGTAATTTCTTCAGTTTCCTTTAATTGTATAGCTAGTCCTTTTAATTCCATTACATTTTCTAAACGATCAAGACCATTAGTTTCGTCCTGTTGTAAAAATGTTTGATATCCCACATCGACAATTATTTTTTCAATTATTTCTGCAGGTGTTCTATCTTTAGAATCGGAAATTAATTGTTGTAATAGATTTGAGAAGATATTTAATGAAGTAGCCGCACGTCGAGTTAAGCCAATTAATTCTTGTAATTCTTCTATGCTATTATATTCACTAATAGTCTGATAAATTGTTTTATTGTTTGTTTGAGCAAAATCAACTATTTTGTTGTAACTTGTAGATCCAATTCCCCTTGTCGGTACATTAATAATTCGCCCTATACTTAAATCGTCATCAGGATTTGCTACCACCTTAAGATATGAAATTACATCTCTAATTTCTTTTCTACTGTAGAATTTAATCCCGCCGACAATTTTATAAGGAATTTTATTGGAAAGACAGGCTTCTTCAATAACACGTGATTGGGCATTCACTCTATACATTATTGCGCATTGGTCCCATTTATATTTTTCTACCTTTACCAACCGTTCGATTTCATGAATTATTTTTTCAGCTTCTTCTTTTTCTGAATATCCCTCATCTATAATCAGAGATTCACCTATACCATTATTAGTCCATAGTTTATTAATAATATTTGTGTCATTAGTGGATATAAGTTTAGAAGCTGCATCTAATATATTTTGGGTAGATCGATAATTTTGAGAAAGATGAATTACCTTTGCATTAGGATAATCATTTTGAAAAGAAAATATATTTCTTATATCTGCATTTCTCCAAGAATATATCGATTGATTAGGATCCCCTACAACACATATATTTTCATGCTTTTTACCTAACAATCTCATCAATGTATATTGAGCTATATTTGTATCTTGAAATTCATCAATCATCAAATGTTCATATCTACCACTATAGTATTCTTGTATTTCTTGAGAATTTTGCAGTAACTGTACTGCCTTCATTAATAAATCATCAAAATCTAAGGCACTATTTGAATTTAAAGTTTTTTGATAACTTTCATATACCCTCGATACAATTTCATCATAAAAGTTTTTACTAGCACCACTTAAAACTTCATATGATAATAAATTACTTTTATGTTTAGATATTGAAGCTAACAAAG
>CAYOMB010000008.1:0-19105 GCA_964404955.1 uncultured Dehalococcoidia bacterium | reverse complement strand
CAGTTGAAGATTTTGAATTGAATGAAATGACAGAAATAAGTCTTCAAAAAGAAATAAAAAAAATTGAATCTTTGAATAATATATCGGTATTATCGCATTCATTAGAACTTTTGAGTATTTGCAATCCATGCCAAGCCAAAATCTAACTAAGTATCTAAAATATATTACTCTGACTATTATCCTATGATATAATCCATCGCAATTAACACGGAGAATTTTCATGCGTACATATTTAAAGGTTTTTGGGTTAGTATTTCAAATCGTTATAGTTATTTTACTTATATCAAAGTATGTTTTATAGAAATACAATCTTGCTATTATCATTAGGAGAATCTTATGAACGATGAAATAGATCCACTTGAAGAATACAATAGGATTCTAGATATTTTAAATAACGCACATCATACTGCATTAAAACTTAAAGATGAAATATCAGAATTTATGCTTAAATCTGGACAGACAAAGCATTTGAAAATACCTATCAAGCAATTACAAGATATGCAACTTGAAACTCAGGCTAAATATCTTGAACTCCATTTGGAGTTTGTTCTTAATAGACTAAAGAAATAGGTGTATTTAGAGGTTAAATTTTGGTACAGCTGACGGGATTTGATTCTCGGACATTTTGCTTGTAAGTTTTTTACTATTACTATGTTTGTTTATGATTTTTCCATAATATAAATTAGTCAAGTATTCTAAGTTTTTCTTCTTTTGTTGGTATTCTACAAGTTTCTCTCTTACCGAACCATTTATATCTTCTAAGTGCTATTTCATCGTAAATAAAATCACGTATAAATTGAGGGATAATATAAAAAATATTACATAATTTATATATACCCTTAATGTCAGATAATATCGAAATAACAGCATTAGATTTAATTTTTATAACACCGTTTGTAAGATATATTACATTATCAAGTTTAGCTATATCTTGGGGGTCATAGCCCATTTCAGAGAGAGTTTCTGAAGCATATTTAGATTGTAGTGAAGCAAATAATAATTTTTCTTTTTTGTCATGTTTGATGATAAAATCTATTGATTTGCTGCAGAGAATACAATACCCATCGTAAAAGACTACAAATGGGTAAATATTATTTTTTTTATTGTTTTTCATAATATTGGAAAATTTACTAAATAACCTATATGAGATAAAACCTATTACTCCTCCACCAAACTGAATTCTAAAGTGTTTTCTTGACACAGATTTACGAGAAAGTTCTGCTTCTAATTTTTTCACGTTGTTTTGTATTTTTAATAATAGTATTAATTATAACACCCCAGTGAGATTGGTAAATCGAAAGAGTCATTTTTGATTCTTGTGATACAATTTCTCTTGGAAAGATTGGGTAACAACAGATGCTCAGGCCAGAATTAATCAAGCCTTAAGCGCATATTAATGGTGGAGCTGAGGGGACTCGAACCCCTGACATCCTGCTTGCAAAGCAGGCGCTCTCCCAGCTGAGCTACAGCCCCAAAGTAAGAATACCAGAACAATAGTATAAATCACTTGTGATTATAGTCAATAGACATAATAAAATGCTAAGACTATAATGTTAAACAATAAGTTAATGATTTGGAGTGTGTAAATTGCCTAGGATAGGTCCTACAGAATTAATAATTATTCTATTTATAATCTTAATTGTTTTTGGCGCAGGTAAATTGCCTGAGATTGGCGGAGCATTAGGTAAAGGTATAAAAGCTTTTAAAAGAGGCCAAGATGAAGAAGAATCACCAGAAACAGTAGCACAAAAAGAAGACGTTACTGAAACAGAGAAATCATCTGAATCGCCTAAACCTTAATTCTATTAAACAGTTTTAATTTCGTTAGATCTCGGGGATATAACCCATGAGAGAAAAATCCCTAACTCATATAGAACTATAATAGGTATAGCAACAAGGATTTGATTGATAGGGTCAAATGTAGGTGTTATAGCTGCAGCAAGAATAAAAGCAAGAACAATAGCATATTTTCTTCCTCTTGCAAAAATACGAGAATTAGCAACATTTATTTTTGTTAGTAGACACATTATAAAAGGTGTTTGAAAGATAAATCCTAACCAGAAAAGCAAGTTGACCATTAAATTAATGTATTGGCCTATACGGATCATCGGGCTTGCTATATCTGAATTAAAAGTTAGTAAAAAGTGTATTGCTGGAGGTAGTAGTACATAATATCCGAATAATATTCCTGCAATAAAAGTTATTGTTATAAGAGGTAGGGAAATAAATAAATATTTTTTCTCTCGCCGAGTCAAACCTGGAGAAATAAACATTACTGCATTATAAATAATTACAGGCATGGCAACTATTAATCCTGCAGTAAAAGATATTTTCATAGAAATTCCTAACATTTCTGTTGCATTGGTATATACCAATTCTATGCTTTGTAGGGAAGTTCCATCTTGATTGACTCTTTCTAATGTACGGATTGGTTCAGATAATATGGTCAGAATGTCACGATGAAAAAAAAACATCACAATTGTAGCACCAAATATAGAAATAGTTGAAACTATGAAACGATTTCGCAATTCTGTTAAATGGCTTTTTAAAGCAATTTCTTCCTGATTATTTTCCATAGTTATTCTTGGCTATTTTTTGATTTTTCATTCTTATCAGGTTCTTCAAGGTCTTCTAAAGCTAGCATTTTAGGCAACTCATTTGCAGTATTTTGGAACTGTCTAAGCATACCTCCAATTTTTTGTGCAATTTCAACCATTTTGCCAGGTCCTAAAAAAACGAGTGCAATTAAAAGTATGAAGATTAACTCAGTAAATCCAATTCCTATTATATTCATATATTTCCAATCCTTTGGTATTTACTTGAGTTGCATAACTCATGTGTATTATCTCTATTTGATAAATATAGACTATATCCTAATTGTACAAATAATTCATCTAATAGGCATAGTGGTAGTCCAACTACATTTAAATAACAGCCGTGTATAGTTTCAACAAAATTATATTCTGTATCTTGTATAGAATATGCGCCTGCTTTATCAAAACCTCGACCAGACTCTATATATTTTTCAAGTAATTCGTTCGTAATCGTTTTCATAGCAACAATAGTTGATAATGATTTTGATATTTCAATGTTGTTGTCCAAATCAATAATGCTTATCCCAGTGGTAACTTTATGATTATTTGCAGATAAGGATTTTAACATGGATCTCATATGTTCAATTGTTTTTGGCTTTTCGAGAATTTCATTATCTGAATAAACAATAGTATCTGATCCAATAATTATCCCAGAATCTTCAGTTATTGCTATTTCTTTTGCTTTAGACATGGATATATCTTCGACATATTTTTCTGGATTAGTTAGCGATGAATATTCAGGATTTATTGGTTCTTTGATGTTAAACTTGATGTTCGCAAGTTCGAGTATTTTTTTTCGTCTTGGTGAAGATGAGGCCAAAATTATATCTGAATATATTTGCTTTGTGAGAATCACTATAGTTTCTACATGATGAGTATGAGGAAACATATCTAATGGTTGAATAAGATCAATTTTATACATTCCATTTAAGAGTAACTGTAGATCCCTAGCCAATGTATCTGGATCACATGAAATATAAATTATATTTTTAGGTTTCATTGTTAATATAGATTTTATAGATTGGATATCACATCCTTTTCTGGGAGGATCAACGATTATAGCGTCAATGTTTTCAGTAATATTTCCTAAAACTGATTCAGTTTTACCTTGTATGAATTCTATATTTTTTTGTTTAATCAAGCTGTCTTTTCCATCTTGAATAGCTGAAGGAGATTCTTCAATTGCAAATATTTTTTTAACATATGGACTTAATATTCCAGCAAAAGTACCAACGCCAGCGTATGCATCAATAATTATTTCACTACCTTGAAAATCTAAGTGATTCTTTATTATTTCTCCCATAGTTGGAATCTGTGCAGTATTAACTTGGAAAAAAGAAGGTGATGCAACTTTAAAAGGTATTTGATCGACTGTTTCAAGATAGTGTGATTGTCCTGTTTCTACAGTGATCTGATTGGATTTTAAAGTGGGTTGTATAAGAAAAGAGCTAGTTATATTAGAGTGCCTTATAGACAGTTGTGAAGTTTCTTCACATTTACCCTGTAATTGATTTATTTTTTCATTTATTCCTTTGTTCATTATCTTACATTCATCAATTTGTATGAATTCACGAGTGTTTTTATTAACAAATCCTAATTTACCTCCATATCTGACAGTAAAACGTGCATGATTTCTATAATGAGTAATTTCAGGAGCAGGTAGGGTGTTTTTGATCTCTACATTGGATAATTTACTAATTTTGTTTAATGCTTCTTTGACCCTTGTTTTTTTCATAACAAGTTGTTCTTCATATTGTATATGCTGTAATTGGCAACCTGTACAAGAACCATAATATTTACAAAAAGGTGTCACTCGTTTAGGTGAAGGCTTTATTACATCTATAACATTACCAGTTTCATAATTTTGGGCTCGGGTCGTTTTTTGTACGATTACTTCTTCACCTTCAATAGCACCTCCAATAAATAAAGGTAAATCATTTTCAAGAAATACTCCTTCTCCATACTTACTAGTTGAAGTAATTGTTAATTGTAGTTTTTCTTCATCATCTTGTATTCGTTGAATTTTATATTTTTTACGCATAAGTATTTATTGTTTTAAATTATCTGCAGCTCAGTTATAATATTTATAAGGTGTAATATATGGAACGTCGAAATAATAATAATCGAATAGCAGGCAAGACAACAAGGGTTGAACTTAAAACTCGCCCCCGTTTACCAGAATGGTTTAAAGTTAAAGCTCCTGGTGGCGAAAATTATATACATTTACAGAATTTACTTAAAGAAAACGACTTGCATACTGTTTGTCAGGAAGCTAGATGCCCCAATATTGGTGATTGTTGGGAAAGAAAAACTGCAACTTTTATGATCTTAGGAGATATTTGTACTAGAGCCTGTAGATATTGTGCAGTAAAAACTGGAAGACCTACAGCATTAGATGTCATGGAGCCATTCAAACTTGCAAAATCTGTAGATACCCTAGGTTTGAATTATTGTGTTATTACCTCTGTTAACAGAGATGATTTACCAGATGGTGGTGCATCTGTTTTTGTTGAATGTGTAACAGAAATAAGAAAATTGCGTCCTAATTGTAAAGTTGAATTATTAATCCCTGACTTTTCATTTGATGCTTTAGAAAAAATAATTGAGATAAAACCAGAAGTTTTAAATCATAATATCGAAACTGTTAGAGACGTATTCAAAACAGTTCGTCCGAAGGGTGATTATGACTACTCAATTGAATTATTGAAGAGGGTAAAAGAAATTGATCCAAACATGATAACAAAATCTGGTATGATGGTTGGCTTGGGCGAAAATCTTTCTCAAATTAAGTCAACTATGCAAGATCTTGTTGATGTTGGTTGCGATATATTAACAGTCGGTCAGTATTTACGACCTGGGGAAATGTATGCTCCACTAAAAAAATTCTATACCCCACAAGAATTTATAGAAATTAAAGAGCTTGGGCAAAGTTTAGGTTTAGGCCATGTAGAGTCAGGACCATTGGTTAGAAGTTCGTATCATGCAGATGAACAACATACAAAACTATCTGAGCCTATATCTATAAAAAGCTAATTTTCAAACCTATTATAGGTTGGATTGATCAAAATTTCATTAAGAGTGACATGCGCTGGTTGTTTTGCAACATATAAAATTAATTCACCAAGGTCGTCAGATTGAAGTATTCTTGCTTTATCTTCGTCACTAACAGGAATTGGTCTTTTATCTAGAATAGGGGTGGCCACTTCTCCTGGACAAATAGCTGTTGCTCTAATTCCATTATTTCTTTCTTCAATTATCAAACTTTCTGTCATTGCATTTAAGGCATGTTTGGCTGAAACATAAGCAGGTCCAGTTAAGGCACCTGCACGTTTGCCTGCCATAGATGAAATATTAATTATTAAACCACTCCCTTGTTTTCTCATTGTTGGTAAAATTGATTGACAACAATAAAATGCACCATTTAGGTCAATATTTATCACACTATTCCAATCATCTATAGATACATTATGCCAATTTCTTTTTGTAACATTGATACCAGCACTAAATACTCCAATATCAATTTGACCGTATTGTTTAATTATTTCATTTGCAGTCTGCACAACTGATTCATTATCAGATACATCCAATTGATGAATAGATACGTTATTAGAGTTAATCTTTGAAGCTACTTCTTCAAGTACAGAAACACGTCTGCCTGAAAGAGCAACTTTACAACCAGCTTCGACTAATTTTATTGCTGCAGATTCTCCAATCCCACTTCCTGCACCAGTAATCCATGCAACTTTGCCTTTGATATCTTCTAACACTGTAAACCTCCTTCGAATATAGTTATGCCTCTTCATGTACCCACGGTACACGAGTTTTTTCAAGATTTAATGTGGCACTAAAACCACTTTCTGAATTTTCAAATCCACCAGTAAAAGTAACTGATGTTGGTCCTTCTTTATATTCTATTTCCCCATTTGGTTTTATAGTGAAAGGTCTGTCATGTCCAGGATATACCACAGATGCAATTTTTCGTATTTTTTCAACGCTTTCACTCGCTTCTTTTTTACTCCAAAATATTAACCCAGGAGTGCCTCTTTGTAACGAAAAGGCATCAGTTAATGAATCTCCAGCTATAACAGTATTTCCATCATTTGTAGATACAACTACACTAATGTGGCCGCGGGTATGGCCAGGTGTTTCAATTATTTGTATTCCTGGCTCTATTTCAGTTTCTTGTGTAATAATTGATACATTATGATTTTCAATTGTTTTATTAAAATATTTTGGTGTTGCCCAATCATTATTTCTTGGGTTATCCGCATATTCAATTTCTTTTTGATGGACATAAAGTTTTGCGTTAGGAAATAAATCAACATTTTGACAATGATCCCAGTGAGAATGAGTTAGTATTATACTGGAAATATCTTCTGGTTTTAATCCTTCTTTTTCTAATGACTCAACAAGTAATATTCTTCTACCAAAGTGACCTACATCTACCAATATATTTTGTTCTCCTTGAAGTAGTATCACTGAGGATAGCCCTAATCGTGCTTGATTAGATCCAACATTCATTCCATGAGTCAATACTTTTATTGTATACATATTAAACTCCTATCTATTTTGATAAATTTTCCAACCTTTGTTTTATTATGTAAACTATATCCATACCGTATTTAAATACCTAGTTTAAATAAAGCTTAATTTTTACTTCTTTTAGGTTTATTGGAGAAAATGGACGATTTATTTTTATTTAATGCAACTATTTTAAAAAATAGATTTGATCTTTCACAAACAAATATTCATATTAAAAATGGAATAATACATTCTGTAGATTTCGATAATATTGACGTGATTAATACGCAAAATACGCAGATTGTAGATTGTGAAGGTAAAACACTTCTTACAGGTTTTGCTGATGCACATTTACATTTATTTTCGTATTCTTCAAGTCTAAATCAATTAGATGTTTCATATCCAAAAATAAAAAACATTAATCAACTTCTAAACGTCATTTCAAATAGTATAGAAAATTCTCCTGAAGATACTTGGATATTATGTGATGGTTTTGATGAGATGGATTTAGATAACCAATTATCATTAGATATCTTAGATAAGATTTCCAAAAATAATCCAATAAAAATTAATCACAGATCTGGGCATGCGTGCTTTATGAATAGTTTGGCAATGAAAAAATTAAGTATTAGTACTTCTTCAGAAGATTATCAAAGGGGATTAATTGACCGTGACGTTAATGGAAATCTTACAGGATGGTTTTTTGATATGAATGAACAAATTTCATTCTTGTTGAGAGACAAGAATCAAGAAAAACGGACAGAAATTAATATTTCAAATACCTTAGAACAACTTATCCATATGGGAATATTTTATATTCATGACGCTTCGATTAATAATGATCTAGAAAAATGGAATATTTGTCTCGAACATAGTAGCAGTTTGCAATTTTCCCCTTCTATTACTTTATTGCCTGGTATCGATCATTTAGATGAATTTATTAATAGAGGTTTATATTTTGGTTATAAGGATAAAGATATGATGTTAGGACATACAAAGATAATAGTTAGTTCAATTTCTGGGAGTATATATCCAAACTTAAATCAACTTTCAAATCAAATTAGCAAATCACATAAACATGGATTTCCTGTAGCGATTCATGCAGTTACTCAAGACGAGATTAATATTACACTGGATGCTTTAGAAATGGTTTATTCAAAAAATAATCACCCGTTTAGAGATAGAATAGAACATTTTACTGAAGCAACTCCAAAGATTATCACAAAAGCAAAAAAACTGGGTGTTAACTTAGTAGTTAATCCTTCATTTATTTATCAAAACGGGTTTAGGTATTCTCAAAGAATACCTAAAATTCTTCAACCTTATACTTTCAACTATCGAACCTTATTAGATAGTGGATTTAATTTAGCTATAGGTTCTGATGCTCCCTATGGAAATTTGGATCCTCTGATAAATATTCAATCTATGGTTAATAGAAAAGATCAATTAGGCAACATATATAACGGTAATCAGGCGATTAGCATTATAGAATCCATGTGGTTGATCACCAAAGGGGTAAATAATGTTAGTACTGAGGAAATTATCTTCGAAAAACCTTCTGTAGGAGATAAAGCAAATATTGTTATATTAAACCAGAATTTACAAAATATTGATCACACAAATGTTCATAAATTAGCAATAGATGTAGTTATTAAAGATGGCTTTAGAATACTTAGTTAGGCTATTATTATTGTCTTCTTTCGATAACATAATCAAGTAATAAACTAAGCGATGTTTTTTCCTCAGAATTTGGCAATTTTTCTAACATCTCTTTACTAGTATTACAATAATTCTGTGCTTTGATATAACATTCTTCAATAATTTCAGAATTCAAAATACTTTCGACTATTTTGGGTTTGTATTTTTGAGAATCACCTTCTGAAAATAAAGTAGAGATATTTGTTTCATTAGGGAATTTTTCTAAATAAAGTAGTGATGGTAGAGTAAGTAAACCTTGATCTAAATCTTGACCTACAGGTTTACCAAATTCATTTGGATCACCTTCAAAGTCCAAAATATCATCGATGATTTGAAACGCCATTCCCAAATTATAACCATACGATTTTAACAGAGCTATTTTTTCTTTTGTCGCGCCAGAAATGATTCCTCCTGTTTCAGCAGAAGTTTCAAAAACTGAAGCAGTTTTTTTATATATTCTTTCTAAGTATCCTTCAATATTTTGTTTAGTATTAAACTTTTGTGAAGTTTCTAAGATTTGTCCTGTAGAAACTTCCATTGTTGTTTCAGAAAATCTTTGTATAGCGAGGATATTTCCTGTATCGCAAACAGTCGATGCAGAATTCGCGAATACTAAGTCACCTATTAATATTGCCATATCTGTACCATAAAGATTACTTATTGTTTCTTCTCCTCTTCGTATAGCTGATTTATCAATTGCATCGTCATGAATTAAAGAAGCTAGGTGAAATAATTCTATAGCTACAGCCATAGATATTGATTCAATTGTTGTAGGTTTCTCTGTTTGTGCGGAAAGTAAGGTAATTGCAGCCCTCATCCTCTTACCATTTGAATTTGAAATATGTTGCAAAGGTTTTGCAAGGGTAGGGTGTTGATTTACAGGTAAGTTAGCCAGATTTTCGTCTACGATATTTAACGATTTTTGTATTGGTTTATAAATATTTATAATATCGACTTTTTCTATACTATTCATTTGCTAATGGGTTTTCTATATCTATTTCGAGTTTTTTAAATAAAGGAAGAGGAGGTTCGAGAGTAGTTCCAGATTTGGGTTTTAGAACCTCCCAAGTAGGTTTATCTGTATCAGTACTGATTCCTAGATAGTTTCCTAATTGAAGAGAAGCATTTGGCATAAATGGGTATATAAATGTTTTTATAGCACTAATTGCATATAATGAAACCCACATGTTTGTTCCAGCTCGATCTTTATCTGTCTTAATAGAATGCCATGGAGATTCTGAATCTAAATATCTATTGGTATTTTGAGCAAGGTTCATTATATTTCTCATCGATTCTCGAAATTTGCAAATATCCAGATTGGATTCAACCTTTTCTTTTGTGGAAAAAATCTCTGATATTAATTTTTCATCATTAGGTTGTAATTGTTTTGATTCTGGAATTTTGCTATCAAAATTTCTAAAAGTAAAGGTAAGTATCCTGTGTATTAGATTTCCTAGAGTAGCTACTAATTCATCATTGTTTCTTCTCAAAAACTCTTCCCAAGTAAAATCAGAGTCACTATTTTCGGGCATATTCGACACAATATAATATCTTAAGGCATCAGCAGAGAATTTTTCTAAAAATTCATGTGTCCACACAGCTCGATTTTCACTTTTCGAAAATTTACCTCCAGAGAGATTCATATATTCATTAGCAGGCACATCATAAGGTAAGTTGTGGTTTTCGTATCCAAGTAATATTCCAGGCCAAATTATCGTATGAAAAGGTATATTGTCTTTTCCTAAAAAGTAATAACTTCGTGCATTTTTATTAAACCAAAACTTTTGCCATTCATCAGGTTTGTTTTGAAGTTGTGCCCATTCTTTTGAGGCAGATAAATATCCAATTACTGCTTCGAACCACACATAAATTCTTTTAGTTTCATATCCTTCTAACGGAATTGGTATACCCCATTCAATATCACGTGTTATTGCTCTATCTTTTAATCCTTCTGTGAGATATTTCAAACTAAAATTTTTCACATTTGGTTTCCAATAATCGTTCTTCTTTATCCAATCTAACAAAGGTTTTTCTAAAGCACTTAATTTTAAGAAGAAATGTTCAGATTCTTTAGGTATTGGTGTATCACCACTTAATTTACTAATAGGATTGATTAGTTCAAGGGCATCCATTGGTTTACCACATTGATCACATTGGTCTCCTCGAGCTCTTTCAAATTTACAATCTGGACAAGTTCCTTCTACATAACGGTCAGCAAGAAATCTATTATCAATCTCGGAATATAATAAAGTCATATTTTTCTTATAAATTAATCCTTTATTATATAGTTTTGTAAATATATCTTGAACTGTATCGATGTGGTTATCAGTTCCAGTAGTAGTAAATAAGTCATAGGATATACCAAGACTTTCCCAAACTTCTAGGTGATTTTTTCTATACTTATTAACAATGTCTATTGGTTGTACACCTTCTGCTTCAGCTGCAATTGTTACTGGAGTGCCGTGTTGGTCACTTCCAGATACCATTATAACTTTGTTCCCCCGAGCTCTTTGATAACGTGCAAAAATATCAGCAGGCAAATAGCAACCTGCTATATGGCCTAAATGAAGATAATTATTTGTATATGGCCAAGCAGTTGCGACCAAGATATTTTCTGACAAATGTACCCTCTTTATGGTTGTGGATTAGATTACTATTTTAAACTAATTTTTTGCTACAAATCAAATATTTTTTTGCAATTATCAAATTGTAATCCAAATATCATAAATTTCTTTTTTACTTATATGGGGATAATGCCTCATAATCCATTGAATACCTTCTTTTGGACCTGAACCAGCTTTTTTTAGTAATTTAAGATCTTCATAAATTTCATTAAATATTTTTTCCTCAGATAATTTACTTTCTGAGAAATCTGACTTTCCTTCAATTACTATTGTAAACTCACCTTTTGGATTTGGGAATTTTGATTTTACTTGAGATATTGTAGTTTTTACAATTTCCTCATATATTTTTGTGAGTTCCCTACATATAACAATTTTTCTTTGGGGATTTAATAATCTTTGAAGTAAAGTTAAAGTTGACTCTAATCTATGTGGGGTTTCAAAAAAAACTGAAGTATTTTCAATGGAAGATATCTTGGAAATTATTTTTTCTCGTTTGGTTTTTTGATGAGGTAAAAAACCAAAAAATGTAAAATATTCCGAATCCAATCCTGAAACTGAAAGAGCGGTCGTTATTGAAGATGGACCTGGTATAGGTACAATATTATGATCAGTCTCTAAAATTTCATTTGCAAGTAGAGTCCCAGGATCATGTATACTTGGTGTTCCCGCATCTGAAACAAGCGCTATGTCTCCATTATTCAATGCTTCTAATATTTGAGGGAGACGTTTTGTTTTATTATGTTCATGATAGCTTAATAGTTTTGTGTTAATTTCGTATTTATTTAATAATTTTTTGGTATTTCTTGTATCTTCTGCTAATATCAAGTCTACTTTACTTAAAACTTCGATAGCCCGTATAGTAATATCACTCAAGTTACCTATAGGCGTACCAACAAAATATATTGTACTCATTTTTATTATCCAGTTATTATAATTACAAAAATAATTTAAACGATTTAATTTCCTTTTGGTCACATGATATGGGATTTATTCAAGAAATAGAAGAAATAGAAAAAAAATTTGGTAATGTATTTATAACAGATATTTCTCCTCCCAAAGGTATAAATAACCTAGGCTATGAATCAATTATAAATATTAATTCAGATTTTTTGTTAATTATTGATAGTCCTGGGGGCTCTGTTAGATCAGCACCTATTCCTTTTGCATATAAATTAAGCTATGAAGAAAATCAAAATGTGATTTTTACACTGAATTGCCGTGATATGAATAAACTTGCTATTCAAAGTAATTTACTCGGTGCACAAATGTTAAATTTACATAATGTATTTATTGTCAATGGAGATGATTTTACAAAACAAAAACAATCAGTAAAAACTGTCAATGATTATACAACTACATCTTTAATTTCTGATATTGTTGATTTAAACAGTGGTATCGACTTTCAACAGGGCAAATTAGAGTCTATAACAACTTTTACTGTTGGTAGTGCCATAGATTTTTCAAAAGTACCACAAATTAATGAAATAAAATTAGTTAGAAAAAAAATTACTAACGGTACAGACTTTTTCATTTCGCAACCTTGTTATGACACAAGTTTAATTTTAGATTTTCATAAAGCCTATTATTCACAATATGGTGATACATTTGAGAAGCCAATTTTTTATGGAGTACAAATGCTTTCTAAGAATGGAAAAAATTGGGGATTTATTCCAGAAGATGTAAAAAATGAAATGAAATCTAATGTTTCTTCGGTGGAAATTGCTTTGAAGTTTGTTCAGGAATTATTAAGCTTAGGTTTTAATAATATTTACCTAGTACCACCGATAGAAAATGGAGGTGTTAGAGATTATGGCATGGCTCAAGTATTAATTAAAAAAATTCGGAGTATGTAAGCTATGGAAATTAGTTCAATTGATAATTATGAAAGAAAAAAAATAGACATAAATCGTTCATTTATGTCTTATATCGATAGCGGAAACGGTGATGTTATTATATTTATACATGGTAATCCAACATCATCATTTTTGTGGCGAAACATAATTCCATCAATGGACAAAACTTCACGTTGTATAGCCCCAGATTTAATCGGAATGGGTAATTCTGGTAAGCCGGATAATTGTGGATATACTTTTTTAGAACATTATAACTATTTATCAGAATTTATTGAAAAGATGGTACCCGATGGGAAAATTACCTTAGTAATTCATGATTGGGGTTCTGCTCTAGGTTTTTATTGGGCCTATAACAATCCTGAAAGAATAAAAGGTATTGTTTATATGGAGGCTTTAGTTAGGCCAATAACTTGGGAAGAATGGCCAGAGAATGCTAGAAATATATTTAATCTTCTTCGATCAGATGCTGGTGAGGAATTGATATTTGAAAAAAATATTTTTGTTGAGAGAATACTACCAAATAGTGCTATAAATGGTGTTTCTGATGCCGCAATGGAAATTTACAGATCTCCGTATTCAATTGCAGAAACTAGACTACCAACTTTAGTGTGGCCAAGAGAAATTCCAATTTCTGGGGAACCTCTACATATGGTTGAAATAATTAGTAATTATGCTGAGTTCATGATGAAAAGTAATTTTCCAAAATTATTTATCAATGCTGATCCTGGTTCTATTCTCACAGGACCACAGAGAGAATTTTGTCGACAATGGCCTAATCAAAAAGAAGTTACAGTGAAAGGTTTGCATTTTATTCAGGAAGATTCACCAATCGAAATTGGAGATGAAATAAGTAAATGGTTATCAGAAATAGAATAAAAAAGAGGTATATATGAGTTCTTATAAAACTATAAATTTTGATATAAAAGATCAAATTGCATATATGGAATTTGCAACTCCAGACAGTGCAAATGCCATGACATCAGAGATGGCACAAGAAATGGCTCAAGTATCTGAAATATGCCTAACTAATTTTAAATTAAGAGCAATCAAAATAAGTGGACAGGGGAAAATATTTTGTGGTGGGGGAAATGTTAAAGCGTTCAATGAAGAAGGCAATAATCTTGAAAAATACCTAGAAACTATGGCTACAAATTTACACGTAGCAATAGCTAATTTTGCAAGATGTAAGGCTCCAGTAATTTCTATAGTGCAAGGATTTGCTGCAGGTGCAGGCCTAAGTTTAGTTGGGGCATCGGACTTTGTTGTATCCTCTGATTCTGCGAAGTTTACGTTAGCATATTCTAGAATTGGATTTTCTCCTGATGGTTCTTCCAGTTACTTTCTTCCTAGAATCATAGGGATAAGAAAAATGATGGACCTTATGATTACAAATCGTGTTTTGAGTGCTGATGAAGCTTTGGACTGGGGGTTAGTAAGCCGAGTTGTACCTGAAGATTCATTGATTGAAGAGGGCCAAAAGTTTGTTGAATCTATAGCTAAAGGTGCCACTTCAGCTATAGGTATGGCAAAGAAATTATTAGTTTCTACTTTTGAACAATCTTTAGAATCTCAGATGGCTTTAGAGCATTTAGGTATAGCAACCATGTCAAGAACTGCTGATTGTAAAGAAGGATTTAAAGCATTTATTGATAAACGAGACCCTATATTTAATGGTTCTTAATTTTAATTGGATCTTTGATCAGCAAATTTTGTATGTGCGTCTATGAGAACAGTTTTTCCTTCGCTATTAAGCTTTTGTGCCTGAAGTAATGCTGGCTTAATTTCTGATGGCTTGGTTATTTTAATACCAGTAGCGCCCATTCCTTCGGCTATTTTCCAATATTCTCCAAACATATGTGAAACACCATAAACTTCTCGCGCAGTAGGAAAACCTCCAGGATAGGTTGCCATTCCACCATTATTTAATAAGATCGTAGTAATAGGCAAATTTGATCGTACTGATGTTTCAATATCTAAACCAGACATTCCAAAGGCACCATCACCCATAAAATTGACACAAAATTTTTCTGGGAAGGCTTTTTTAACACCAATCATTAATGGAATACCAAACCCAAGATGAGTAGTTTTACCCCAACCTACATAACCATGGGGAGTTGTTGCATTATAAAACGGCACCATCATATCTCTTGGTGCTCCAGCATCATGGGTTACTACACTTTTGGTTTTATCAACAGTTTGGTCTAATTCCCATATTAATCTATATGGATTAATTGGTCCTTGATCATCTGTTAATATTGGCAACCATTGTTCCAACCATTTTGATCTTACGCTTTGAATTTCTTTAATTACTTCAGGTCTTTGTTTACCCTTTTCACCAACTTGGGCTTTTATTTCCTCTATTATTAATTTTATAGTCTCTTTAGTATCTCCTGGAAGAGAAATTTCAACGTTATAATCTTTATTAATATCTTCAACACTTACAACGTTATGAATTATAGTTTTACCTTCAGGTATAGTTCTGGCATAAGGTGTTCTAGTTAAACTAGTACCTAAAGCAAGAATTAAATCTGATTCGTTTAACCATTTAATTGCAGCAGCAGTAGTGGCTCCAGAGCCTGCTCCCAATGATAGTGGGTGAGTTTCATCAAATCCTGATTTACCAGGCATACTGGTATATACTGGTAGACTAAGTAATTCTGCTAATTCCTTGAGTTCTTCAGTAGATTGAGAAAATAAAACACCCATACCTGACCAAATTATGGGATTTTTTGCTTTTAGTAATGCTGAAACTGTATCCTTAATACTAGATATTGAAGGTAATTGAGTACTTTTTGTAGGTGAATGATACGAATCTATATCGATATTTATTTCACTTGCGCCTACATCACTAGGAAGTTCAATCATGACAGGGCCAGGTCGTCCGTTTCTAAGGTGATGGAATGCTCTTCTCATGACATCAGGTATTTGATCTGCTTTATTAACTAACTCACCGTATTTTAAAACATTTCTAAATGTATCTACAGCAGAGAACTCTGGTCTTATATTAATTCTGTGTAAAGCTGGGGCACCTGGTAATACCAAAACAGGAATATTGTCCGCGAAAGCCTGACTAACTCCACCCATAGAGTTTTCAGCACCAGCTTGGTTTTGCATCGCAAAAACTCCAAATTGATTTCTATCACTCATGCGACTGAACCCATCTGCTGCCATCATGCCCCCACGTTCATGTCTAAAAGCTATGGGTCGAATACCTTCTTTAGCAGCTGCCTCAATAACAGGATTTGAGGGAAAACAGGATATCCATTCAATTCCTTCTTTTTTTAATATTCTTGCTATCGCTTCAGTACCATTCATAATTGCCCCCTGTAATTTTTAATTCGCAATGAGAAGTATATCATGGATTATATCTTCAGTATCTATTTTTAAATCATTATAAACAGATCGTGTAACGCCTGATTTATCTATGATATAAATTGGCAAAGAATGATCTATTTTATAAGATGGAAAGCTTTCTTTCTTATATAAATCTTGCATAGTTTTTTGCGAAATTACTTCAATAACATTGCCTTGATCCATAATTGCTGCATCTGTTGCTATACCATAATGACTCCAAATATCTTCAAGTTTTTCAAGTTCGCCACTTAGAAAAATCCAGTTGGCTTGAACTTCATTTGATTGCCAGTAAGGATTCTCGTTATTTAATCTCATATATTTATATGTATTTTCTGGGATATCATTGTTTGGATCCACTGAAATGGAAAGGAATGTTATATCTTTGGCAATGTTTGGATATTGGTTCAAAATTTCAGATTGTATTTTTGAAATTATTGGAACAATGATTTTACATTCTTCTTTACATTCTGAATATAAAAAAGTTAAAACAATAATTTTACCATCTAAATCATCAGTGATTACAGAATTATTGTATTGGTCTGTAAGTTGAAATGAGGGAATTTCTTGTCCATTGGTAATGGTTGTACCCTTAAATTCATTAGGTGTGCAGTTAGCTAGCAAAATAGTCCAAAATAAAAATACTACTAATAAAGTAAAGCTGTAGGAAAAAGGTTTGTATATTTTTTGTATATTTATCAAATACCGAATCCACTACTTATCATAACAGCGATCAATAAAAGCATTAGGTATAACAGGGAGTATAAATATAATTTTCTTGCCGATGAATGATCTTGATTTTGCCATAGTTTTATTCCCAGATACAAAAAATATATATCTAAAGTTATTGCAGAAACAAGATAAAACAAACCCAATTGAGGAACAGTGTAAAAAAGTATTGTTAATGCTACCAATATTATTGAATGCATCATTATAAATTTACGAGTTTCTTTTATACCCATTACGACATTTAACATAGGGATGTTAGCATTAGCATAATCTTTCTCTAAAAGTATTGAGAGAGCCCAAAAATGAGGTGGTGTCCAAAAGAAGATTATGGCAAAAAGGTACAAGGACGGCAATCCAATACTTCCTTGGACTGCAGCCCATCCAATGATAGGGGGGAGCGCGCCTGCTGCTCCACCAATAACGATATTTTGAGTCGATGTTCTTTTTAACCATAAGGTGTAGATAAATACATAAAACAAAGTGGCTCCCAATGTTAGTAGTGCACTCAGCAAATTAACAATTGTCCAAAAAGCTACAAAAGATATTATATTTAATACGATACCAAATATTAATGCATTGGTAGGGCTAACTCTACTGCCAGCAACAGGTCTGGATTTAGTTCGAGACATGACGGTATCTATGTCTCTATCCATGAAATTATTTATTGCATTAGCCCCCGCTGATGCCAAAGCACCTGCAACTAATACAGTAGCTATAAGATGTATTTGTGGTAAACCTTGCTCAGCAAT
Source organism: uncultured Dehalococcoidia bacterium (assembly GCA_964404955.1). Taxonomy (GTDB): domain Bacteria; phylum Chloroflexota; class Dehalococcoidia; order Lucifugimonadales; family UBA6952; genus UBA6952. The sequence continues at coordinate 986 of CAYOMB010000008.1, read as the reverse complement.
AATCATTCCAGTTAGAGCAGAAAGTAGTAATAATAAAATGATCAAAGGTTTAGATAATTCAAAATAATCAGATAGTAGTTGTATTAAATTGAATTCAGATTTTAAGTTTGTTTGTTTTTGATACATCCAGGTAATGGTTAGAAGATACATAGAGGCAAGCCATAATGCAGATGCTAATGACAAATGAAGAACTCTGAATACAGGATGAAATCCTGAAGCTGGATTTAGCGCACCTATGAATATTTGTGAAATTAAAAAAGTGCCCACCAGTAATCCGGGAAAAGTAATTTTAGGAACATTGATTTTATAAGCATAGATAACAGGAACCGCTATAGTTATTGTTCCTATAATAACGACGACTCTGTGAAACATATGTAGCCATTGGATATTAAGTTGAGGTAAAAGTGTATTATCACATAGTGGCCAATTGGGACAACTAGTGCCTGCACCTGCACCAACAACATATGATCCAGATATAAGAATTATAAACGAACTTGCAGCGCCAATTATGGACCATCGTAAAAGGTTTGGAATTTTATCAATTATTAATTTGTCTTTCATAGGTTGAATTTTGTTAGTCAAAATAACATACATAAAGAGCAGGGTAGCAAATATAAATTGTGCAGTACTAAGATGAGTTGTAACTATTTCTGGTGGTAATTCTCTTAGAACTGTAATCGCTCCTAGTACAACTTGAAAGATTAAAAGTATTAGGGCGATTGTAGCAGGTACTGTTATTAGTGAAAATTTACGATATTTCCACCAAGCTAGTATTGTCACTAACAATATGGGGAATCCAGTTATAGCAGCTAATGTTCTATGAGACCATTCAATCCAGATTTTATGTACTTCAATAATTTCACCGGCATAAGTTACGTCTTGAAGAGGCGGAATGAATTGTCCATAACAAAGTGGCCAATCGGGACATCCTAGACCAGAATCAGTAACCCTAACTATACCGCCCAGTGTAATAAGAGCGAAAAGTA